>SLNU01000045.1 GCA_007132865.1 Bacteroidales bacterium
AGATTGTGGATTACCGGTATGAAGGCAAAAAGATTGCCGCCCTTGTCGACCAGCACGGGAAATCCTGGGAGGCGGACCTGTTCGTGGTGAATGCCGATGCAGCCTGGTTCAGGCACAAGGTGTTCAAGCGCCGGAAATTCACCGGGGAGAAGATGGACAAGATGAAGTGGACCCTGGCGCCGTTTACGATGTACCTCGGACTGGATACCAAGCTTGGGGATGTGCCGCTGCATAACTATTTTCTGGGCAACAACTTTGAGGAGTATTCCGGCAAAATCTTCAAGAACTCCATCAAACTCGACCAGCCTTACTACTACGTGAATGTGGTGTCAAAGTCAGATCCCGATGCCGCCCCGGAAGGATGCGAAAGCCTGTTCGTGCTTTGCCCGGTGCCGGATCTGCGGTTCAAGCCCGACTGGTCTGACCGCGACGAGGTGGCAGCCGGCATCATCGAGGACCTTTCCACCCGCATCGGGGTGAATGTGAAGGACCACATCATCTCCCAAACGGTGATGACCCCGGTCGAATGGAGAGATGCGTTTAATCTGTATAAGGGAAGCGGACTCGGACTCGGGCATAACCTGAATCAGATCGGGGGCTTCCGACCGAAAAACTATGACGAGGAATTTGGCAACGTATTTTATGTAGGGGCATCTACTGTGCCCGGAACCGGACTGCCCATGGCGGTGATTAGCTCAAAACTGGTTGTGGAACGAATTACGAAAGCTTATGGACCTTTACACGCGTAACGCTCTTGAGTGCAGCGAGATTACAACGAAAAACTACAGCACCTCATTTTCCTTGGGTGTGCGCCTACTGGACCCAAAATTCAGGCCACCCATTTATGCCATCTACGGCTTTGTGCGGTTTGCCGATGAGATCGTGGATACCTTTCATGACCAGGACAAGGCCATTCTGCTGCGTGAATTCAGTGAGCAGACCTATGAGGCCATTGATAATGGCATGAGTACCAACCCGATCCTGCATAGCTACCAATGGGTCGTCAACACCTACCACATCGACAAGTCCCTGATCGATGCCTTTTTGAAGAGCATGGAAATGGACCTGGAAAAGAAGACCTTCTCGCTGGAGGAATACCAGGATTATATTTACGGGTCGGCAGAGGTAGTCGGACTCATGTGTTTGCGCGTGTTTTATTCAGGGCAGGATGAGGAATACCAACGCTTGCTGCCGGCGGCCAGGAAACTGGGGGAGGCTTTTCAGAAGGTGAACTTTTTAAGGGATATGCGGTCAGACATGAAGGATAGGGGCAGGGTTTATTTTCCGGAGGTGGACTTTGAAAGCTTTGACCAGCAGGCAAAAGACCGCATTGAAAAAGAGATATGGGAAGACTTCCAGGGGGCTTTCCCGGGCATAAAGACCCTGAACAAGGATGCCCGCCTGGGGGTCTACCTGGCATACCGCTATTACCTGGAATTGCTAAAGAAGATTCAGTCGGAGCCTCCTAAGAACTTGCAGGAGTACCGCTTTAGCGTCAGCAACCAGAAAAAGCTCGTCCTGCTGGCCAAGGCCATCCTGCGAAACAAATTTGACTGGATGTAGATAATGAGAAACCTGATGAATGGTTTGACCCTCCAGGTGCGTATCGACCCCCGCTCCGGCTTTTGTCCGGGGGTCAGAAAGGCCGTGGAAAAGGCAGAGGTTGCGCTCGAAGGAGGGGAGGAGCTTTATTGCCTGGGGGACATCGTGCACAATGACGAGGAGATCAAACGGCTCGAAGGGAAAGGGCTGGTTTTTATTGACTACGAAGGGTTCTGGAAATTGAAAAACAAGACCGTGCTGTTCCGGGCCCATGGCGAGCCCCCGTCAAGCTACGCACTGGCTGCCGCCAACAACAACCGGGTGCTGGATGCCAGCTGCCCCGTGGTGCTGAACCTGCAGCAGAAAATAGGCAGGGCCCGGGAAGCCGGAGAACAAATTCTGATATATGGAAAGAAGGGGCATCCGGAGGTTGTCGGACTGCTCGGTCATGCCGGGGAAGGGGCACAGGTGGCCAATGATCCCGCGGAGATCCAACCGAATACCCTGCCGCAAGCCGTGACATTGTTTTGCCAGACTACCCAGCCGGTAGAGGGGCTGTCACGCATGACCGCATTCTTGGAGAAGGCCGGGATACAGGTCCGACTCCATGACACAATCTGTCAGTGTGTGTCCGGGCGTTACCCCGGTCTGAAGTCATTTGCCAAAGGACATGATGCCGTGGTATTTGTCGGAGGACGAACGTCGTCGAATGCCCGGGCGTTGTTTGACGTCTGCCTAAGCGCAAACCCGAATTCACACTTCATTTCCCGGTTTGAAGAGGTCAAGTCTGACTGGTTCGAAGCAGGGCAGAAAGTCGGGGTGACCGGCTCGGCCAGTACCCCGCTTTGGCAAATGAAAGCCGTGGCGGAAGCACTGGGGGAGCTATGAAATGCGCCCACAATGATTTATTTTAAGCACAATGATTGATTATAAATGGGATTCCTGTCATGATTTTGAGTGTATTTTCCGACGAATATTTTATGGGGGAGGCGCTGAAAGAGGCGCAAAAGGCAATTGATGCAGGAGAGGTGCCGGTCGGGGCGGTTGTGGTTTGCCAGAACCGCATCATTGCCCGTGCCCACAACCTGACAGAGCGGCTGACGGATGTGACAGCACATGCCGAGATGCAGGCCATTACCGCTGCAGCCAATTACCTTGGGGGAAAATACCTGGAGGATTGCACCCTGTATGTGACCCTGGAACCCTGTGCCATGTGTGCCGGGGCTTTGGCCTGGGCGCAGCTTGGAAAGCTGGTGTATGGGGCGGATGACGAAAAACGGGGATACAGGCTGTTTTCAAAGAAAATACTTCATCCCCGGACGGAACTGTTGACCGGAATAAAAGCCGCAGAATCGGCCGACCTGCTCAGGGAATTTTTCCGCAAGAAAAGAAGCAGGGATGCAGAAGCCGGACCCCTGTCCTCCTAAGAGAAGCCTTTGGCGGTGTCCCAAAGGAAGCCTCTGGTGCTCCCAAAGCCCCCTTACAGATCCGGGAAATTCTCCTGTAGTTGCTCAAACGTGGGAATCCTCCTGTGGGGCCATTTGCCCATAACCACACCGTCCTTCATCAGTAACAGTCCGGGATTAGACCGGACGATTGTCTTCAGGCTGATCTCGTCACTCTGGTAAAAGGGATAGGCCGTTTGGTGTGCATGCCTGAACGTATCGATCTGATCAAATGTGCTTCCTGACAGAACAATGAAGGAATAGTCGTGCGCCATGGCATCCGTGGCCAGTGGGGTGATCCTTTTGTTGAATGAACGCACACTGGTGGTTTCAAGGCTGTATGCCACCACGATGAACTGGTACTCCGGGTTGAAGAGGAAATAATCGGTCAGGTCATCCCCGAACGAATCAACGATCATGAAATCATCAATGGGGGCCTCCACATAAGGGTGGATGATGTCCCTGCGCTGGTCCTTGTACTGCCATTGGGCCACCCATTCGGGGTCATCCCATGGGAAATCGTTGGCAGGCCATTCCTGGGTCTCCCCTGTTTCCCGGTGCTCATAGACCAGGTAGGTGTCGGCCACCTCCGGTGTGGGGATCATCATCTCACCGATCTCGTTGCCGACCTTCCAGGGACGGAAGTCCATAATGGGCAGGTAACGCAGGCAGTAGACAGACAATCCGACAATAAAAACTGTCACCAAACCTATGAGGAGCCAGTCCCTCGACTCAGACCACAACGGCTTGATTCTGTTCCTGTAAACGAAGACCACTATGGCCGCGGCAAGAATAAAAATGTTTTTATAAAAGGTATCCCAGTTGCTGATGATCAGCGCATCCCCGAAACATCCGCAATCGGGGACCGGGTCGGTAATCGCAATGAACAGGGTCAGTGGGGTAAAAAACAACATAAACAACAGACCACCCCAGGCACTCCACCGCATTTTCAGTCCGACAAGCACTGCCATCCCAATCACAAACTCCAGCGTACTAAGCAACACGGCCAATGGAAGAGCTGAAAACATCAGCCATTCCATGTCAAAAGCCATGAAGTAGTCCTGGAATTTATAGGCCGAACCAAGGGGGTCTATGGCCTTGACAAAGCCCGAAAAAATAAACACCAGCCCGAACAGAATCCGGGATATCCATAAAACCACTCTGATCATGCATTAATCCCTTTCGAGTACGGTACCGGTGATCCGGAAGATCTGTGTGGGACTGCTGGTATTGTTGGAGGTTACGGTGACGGTACGGCTGATGTTCTGGGGACGGGCCGCCAGCCGGAATTCAATGCTTATTGTCCCTTTTTCGCCGGGCATGACCGGATCACGCGGCCAGGCAGTAACTCGGGTTCCGCAGCAGGCCCTGACGTTGCTTAGTAACAGGGGTTGGTTGCCGGTATTTGTAAAGGTAATGTCATGCTTGGTTTCAGGCATTTCATCCACGTAAACCGACCCGTAGTTGATGCCTTCCTTTTCAAAGGTGAGTACGGGGCCATCACTGCCCGCAAAGGCCACTGCCGATCCAATGAAGAGCAACAGGGTAAAAATGCTGAAAAGTCTTTTTTTCATAACCGGGAGTTTTTTAATCAGTATTTGAATTCAATGAACAGATACGTACAAATTTACAGTATTTAAATAAACGAAAAAAGTTAAAAAAAGTTTCGGCCGGCTGAAAATGAAATGTTGATAAGCCGCCGGGAGAAAGTAAAAGGCCCCATGGGGCCTTAATGATCAGAAACGGTGGTTCTACGGGCAAGCCGGATTGTAGTCGAAAAAACTTACGTGGTTGCCGGAAGAAGCACTTACTGGTCAGCGGTCTTGCCCTCCAAGACCTCGCCTATGATCCGGATTACGGATGTAGTGTCAGGGTCGTTGGAGGTCAAAGTGAGAGTCCGCCTGATCTGGTGGGGCCTTGCGGCGGGCCGGAACTGCAGGTTGACCAGTCCGCTTTCACCGGGCATAATGGGCTCCTTCGGCCAATCGATGACCCGGGTGCCACAGCATCCCTTGGCGGCTGTAAGCACCAGTGGCTGATCGCCGGTATTGGTAAATACCACTTCGGCCTTGATCACCTCCAGTGATTCCACGTAATGGGTGCCTACTTCGATTGCTTCTTTTGAGTAACTTAATTTTGGTCCTGTTTGTCCGTACAGCATGGTGGTGCCCAGCACCAGAATGCAAAAGAGAATTGAAAACCGTTTCATTTTGCGTAGATAATTTTGGTGAATGCTGTATTGAAAATAACTTTCGAAGTTAGCAATTAAATCCGGAAATACCTATAGTCTAGCCTAAAAAAACAACACAATATCCGGAAAAAAAACCGCCCATTAAATGGGCGGCTCCAATTTATTACGGCCAATGCCAAAGTATTACACCAATTCCTGAATACCGAAAGTATGGGTTACGGATCTACAGGCAATGTGCAGCAGAAACCTAGTAGCAGCGGTTCAGACAGTCAATCATCTGGCTCAGGGCTTCGTGCTTGAGAAAATAAAACGTATTCTTGCCGCTTCTGCGGGAATCCAACACACCTTTGGTTTTCAAAATGTTCAGGTGGTGAGATGCGGATGCCTGTTCAATCTTAAGGGTTTCATATATTTCGGTAACGTTCATCTGCTCCTTGTTTTCCAGGAGGCCAATGATGGCGATGCGCATCGGATGGGCAATGGCCCTCAGTTTGCTGGCTGCTTCTTC
>SLNU01000293.1 GCA_007132865.1 Bacteroidales bacterium
AAAATCGGTTAAAATTGTTTTGTGAATGCATTATTCTAACCCAAAAAATGACAACAAATGGATGCGCAAGTAAAAAAATTCATGGATTATGTGATCGCCAAGAACCCTTCAGAAAGGGCGTTTCACCAAGCTGTTCAGGAAGTGGCCGAGACCATTATTCCTTTTCTTGAAGAAAACCCCAAGTACAAGGCGGCGAAAGTATTTGAGCGAATGATAGAGCCCGAGCGGGTAATCATGTTCCGGATCCCCTGGATAGATGACAAGGGAGAAGTTCAAGTCAACCGCGGCTTTCGGATCGAGATGAACAGTGCCATCGGACCCTATAAGGGTGGTATGCGGTTTCACCCCACGGTGGATCTCGGCGTACTGAAATTCCTTGCCTTTGAGCAGGTCTTCAAAAACAGCCTGACCACCTTGCCGCTTGGTGGCGGGAAGGGCGGAAGTGACTTTGACCCCAAGGGCAAGAGTGACAACGAAGTGATGCGTTTTTGCCAGAGCCTGATGACCGAGCTGTTCCGCCACATTGGTCCGGATACGGACGTTCCGGCCGGTGACATTGGCGTAGGTGGCCGTGAGATCGGATTCATGTACGGGCAATACAAACGCATCAAGAACGAATTTACCGGTGTATTTACCGGAAAGGGCCTGGAATATGGCGGAAGCGTCATTCGCCCGGAAGCCACCGGTTACGGCACCGTCTATTTTGCCCAGGAAATGCTTGCCACCATCAACGAAGGCTTCAAGGGGAAAACAGTATCTATCAGCGGATCCGGCAATGTGGCCCAGTTTGCCACGCAGAAGGTCATTGAACTGGGAGGCAAGGTGGTGACACTGTCTGACTCCAACGGCTATATCTATGACAAGGACGGCATCGATACCGAAAAGCTGCATTTTGTGATGAACCTTAAGAATATCAAGCGTGGTCGCATCCGTGAGTATGCCGACCAATTCGGCTGCAAATTTGTGGAAGGCACTTCCCGTCCCTGGATGGAGAAATGCGACATTGCACTGCCATGTGCCACGGAGAACGAATTGAACGAGGAGGAAGCCAAAGCCCTTGTCAAGAACGGCTGCATCTGCGTTTCGGAAGGGGCCAATATGCCCTCTACCCCGGAGGCCGTGGAGGTATTCCTGCACAACAAGATCCTGTACGGACCCGGTAAGGCAGCCAATGCCGGCGGGGTGGCCACTTCGGGACTCGAAATGAGTCAGAACTCCCTGAGGCTGTCGTGGACCCGCGAGGAGGTGGACCAGCGTCTGCACAATATCATGATCAATATCCACAAGACTTGTTTAACCTTTGGCAAGGAAGGGGACTTCATTAATTACGTGAAGGGTGCCAATATCGGTGGTTTTGTCAAAGTGGCCAATGCCATGCTCGCACAGGGCTATGTCTAATCGGTAAGACGGGGTCGGTATCTGATATGGATGCATAGCGCGCGTGCGGTATCCAAAGGGTGTCTTCCTGACCGACCGGAAATTGAGTAGGGAAGCCCCGTCAAAGCTGATTCAGACTAGGAGTCCAGGAATGCCGCTGTAATCATCTCAGCGGCATTTCCTTTTCCGTAAAGTCCGCTCGCAAAATGCGGTGCCTGCTTCAGGAATTGTGCTGATGCGGCCAGGATGGCATCCGGATCGGTGCCACAGATCTTGTTGTAACCGGCCTCTGTTAGTTCGGTCCATTCGGTTTCTTCCCGCACGGTGATACAGGGCTTCTCAAAAAAGTAGGCCTCCTTTTGCAGTCCGCCGCTGTCGGTCAGCACCATTCGGCATGTATCCAACAGGTGAAGCATCTCCAGGTAGCCCATCGGGCCAATCTGCCGGACTCGCCCTGATAATTGCGGATAATTGCCTGAATCCAGGAGTTTCCGTGTGCGCGGATGGACGGGGAACACCACCGGGACCACATCTGAGAGCTTGTTCAATGCATACAGGATCTTGTTCATCCGGGTAGGTTCGTTGGTGTTCTCAGCCCTGTGGATGGTGGCCAGCACAAACTCCCGGGGCAGGTCCGCAATGTCTGGCGCACTGGCAAGGGGGCGGAACTGGAGGCAGGCATCATACATGACGTCCCCGACGAGCTTGATATGGCAGGGGAAGTGATCGAAACCTTCCCGGCTGAGGTTTTCAACGGCGGCCATGGTCGGACAGAACAAGAGGGAACTGACGCGGTCTGTCAGGATGCGGTTGATCTCTTCCGGCATGGCCATGTTGAACGAGCGCAGTCCTGCTTCGACATGGGCCACCCTTACACCCTGCTTGGCGGCTGACAGGGCACCTGCCAGGGTGGAATTGGTATCCCCGTAAACCATGACCCAGTCTGGCTCCTCCTTCTTTATGACCTGCTCGATGCCGACAAGCATATTTCCGGTCATGGCGCCGTGGTCCATGCTGTGTATGTTTAGCTCGTACTGCGGACGGGGGATCTGCATCTGGTCGAAAAAGACCTTGCTCATGTGGTGGTCAAAATGCTGGCCGGTATGCAAAATGACCTCCCTGATCTTTGGTTGTGCAGCAATTGCCCGGCTTACCGGGGCGGCCTTGATGAACTGGGGCCTGGCCCCGATGACGGTAAGGATCTTGATCATTTATTGTTTTCTTTATGATGCACTTTCAGGATGTGCCACACCAGCGCAAAGTTAAGACTGTAGGCCAATATTTCGATTCCCGTCAGCAATAGTATGAAGTCGAAAATGCCCAGATGTCTGAAAAAGGGCAATAAACAGATCAGGGAAAAATAGGTGATTTGCCAGATGGCCTGCATCCTTAGCTTTCTCAATCCGACAAATACCATTGACAGCGGGGAAACCACAGTACGGATGGCCGAGCCCCACACCAGAATCTGGGCATACCTGCCTGCTTCCTGGTAGGGCGGACCCGCATACCATGCCAGAAGTTGCGGTCCGGCCAGTGTCAGCACCAGGACCTTTACGGCGGCAATGGCGAGCAGGACCCAGAGCAGCTGAAGAAAATCGCTTCGCATATCCAGGTTCAAGCGCTTTTTCTCGGTGATGGTCTGCAGGAAAACCTGTCCGACACTCATCGTCAAAATGGCGGCCGGCACGACCAGTACCAGCCTGGTGAGGTCGAAATAACCGGCGATTTCCTGGCTGTAGAATTTGTTCACGAAAATGATGGGCAGCATCAGGCAAATCACGTTCAGCGCCATTGGTCCCATATAATAAATCGGATGGTCAGCATATTCTCCCGCCAATGCCCTTTGCCGGGAGAGGGAATGCAAGCGGAAACTGAATCCTTTACGCAAGACCTGCCACATCCCGCTGATTACATTGATTAGCTGCCCCCCGATATCACCCAGGACCAAGCCGGGCCCGAACCGGAAATGACCTGCTGTCAGCTGCACCGCGCCTTCTGCCAGGCGGCGCATGCCCTTGTTGAAGGAAATGGCACGAAAGGCCTTTTGTCTTATAAGGAAGTAGTTCATTGTCTGGTAGGTGCCCAGCAGGAACACCCCGGCCGGCACCAGCAGCAGCCAGGAGGCATAAGGGTCTGCCAGGTTCAGGAAAGTGGCCAGGGGTTTATGGAACATCCATGCAACTGCGGCCAGCAGCAGGCAGAAAATCAGGTTGATGTAAAAGGCAAGGAAGGCCAGGTTGACCGCATCCCCTTTTTTTGTGGGCTGCACGATGGCCGGTTCATAACGGAAGGTGGCTACCACCGCCAGGATACCGGTCAGGCTCAGGTAAACGGCATATGCCCCGAAGTCGGCCGGAGGGAAGATTCTTCTCAGCAGGGGTTGCAGCAGGATGGCTATGAGCTGGGCGGAGGCCGTTCCGGTTGCCAGCGTGAATATGCTCCTGAAAAGTTCCCTGTTGATCTTCATGGTGAAGGCTTGTGCCGGCAATTGGATGCAAGGAGGTTGAATGCAAAGGTAGTGGAATTTGTTTTTTCGCCCTTTTTTCGATTAATTTTGTCACAGGATTGTCGGATACGAGGATTTACCTTGCCGGATATGAGGATATACCTTATCGGATTTATGGGCTGCGGCAAAAGCTCACTCGGGAAACGGCTTGCCAGGAAGTTGGAGTTTGCTTTCCATGACACGGACCATGAAATTGAGCGTGAGACGGGGAAAAGTGTATGGGAGTTGTTTCGCGATGAGGGAGAGCTGGCGTTCAGGGAAAGGGAGCGGGATGTGCTCCGGCGGACGGCGGACATGGAGAAGGTGGTGGTGGCGACAGGTGGTGGGACTCCTTGCTTTTTCGACAATATGGAATTCATCCTTGCCCATGGGATCTCGGTCTACCTCCGGATGAGCGTATCCAGTCTGGTGCACCGGCTGGAAAATGCCAGGGTAAAACGTCCTTTGCTTCAGGATCTGGAAGGGGAGTCCCTGTTCGCTGAGATCTCTGAACGTGTGGCGGAGAGGGAGCCGTGGTATATGAAGGCCAATTGCATCATCAAGGGTGAAACGGCCAAGCCTGACCACATCATCTCACTGGTGTTCGGATGCGATGGGAATGCGTAAAGAAAGGATATTAATTCAGGATGGGATCTGCCGGGAAGTTCGCCCAAATCGCATAGTCGTTGCCCAGTTCCTTCAGCATATTGCTCCAGAGTTTTTCCGGCTTCTGCTCCATGGCAAGTTCCTTGCTGCATTGGGTAATGATCCAGGATTTTTCAAGCAATTCCCTGTCAAGCTGTTTGGGTTCCCAGCCGGAGTATCCGATGAAAAACCGGACATCCTCCGTGGTGACCAAATTAAGGTCGATCATCTCCATAAGTTTTTGGATCTCACCGCCCCAGAAAAGGCCATCCATGATCTCGATGCTGCCCGGGATCTTGTCTCCAAGTGTATGCAGGTAGAACAACCTTTCCGGGTGGACCGGTCCGCCGAGGAACAGCGGAAAGTCATTTTGCGGGAACTCCTTGACCACATCCTTCAGTTTCAGGTGGATCGGCTTGTTCAGAATCAGTCCGATACTTCCCTCCGTCTCATTGTGCTCAACCAACAAGACCACGCTGCGGCCAAAATAGAAGTCGCGCAGTGCGGGCTCGCTGATTAGCAGCTTACCCCTCGATGGCATGTTTTGCTTTGTGATCATAGTTTTCCGGCGGTTACAATTCCTTAGTGATGGGTTTTTATTACTTTTGATCGTGCGATAAAAGTACCCACAAAAACTTTACCATTCAACAACAAAAACTTAGGCATTGTTCAAATGATGGCCGGCAGCACATATCAAAAGTACCTGGACCTGAGGGAGAAATACGGTGTTTTTGTCTATGAGTCATTTCATTGCGAGGCCACCAGGGAAGGCCTGGAGCTTGGATTCCGCTTTCGCGCCGGCAAGGACCTGGTATTCCGGCCCCGCTTGTTTATTCATTTGCCGGGCCTGCTGCCTGAAAGATTGGCAGACCCTGCGATACAATCCCTGGCCTTTCATATCGGGATGGTGGAGATGATCTCCTATTGGAAGGCATTCTGCAGTCCGATTATCCACATTGAGCCTTACCTGCTGCAATCCGGCCAGCAGCTTTGGTGGAAAAAACTGTTCCGCCTCGGTCTGGCCGAATTTTTCCATACCAATGGCATCCCGCAGCCAGGTGAGGACATCTTTGATTTCTCGTTCGGGCCTACGGCTGCCCCATTGCCTGGATTTGCGGTCGGTTCCGCCGTTCCGTTGCCGGATCCCGTGGATACCTTTGGGGAA
>SLNU01000165.1 GCA_007132865.1 Bacteroidales bacterium
GGAAGTCAAAATAGCCTTCAGGCATGACCGGCAGTTCCCCCAACTGTGCCAGGCGTTGCTGCATCATTGGGTATTCAATCAGTTTCTGGTATTTGTCATACAAGATCTGGCTTTCCATGAATTGAACAAAGACGGGACTCAGGTCGTGAGACCCTTTCCACGAATCCAGAAAGGCAAACTTCTGCATGGCAATGCTGTCGGCAAGCATGGAGAACATGACAGGATCCAGCGTACGGATCTTTTCAGCCATGAACCGCTCACCTATGCGGGGTTCCAGTTCTCGCTGGTAGTCCATGAGAAAATTATTGGCCTGGCCGCCCCGGCCTGAGAATTGTATGGTCTCAAACAGATCGGCGGCATTGCCTTCAAGCCGGACCCGGTCACCGGGTTCCAGAAACACCGGAATGTTTGCCCGCCCCGCCCGTATCGTACCGTAAACGGCTTCATCAAAATTGAACGCAAGCGTAAAGGATCCTTCTTCATCCGGTTCAATATCCAGAACCACCCGGTCATTGTTAATGAACTCATTCAGGTAGGTGAATTCGACCCTGGTGTCCTCATGCCCGTGCAAAGTGCCGGTCAACAGTACGGAAGAAGAAGGCGCCCGGGTGCAGGCAAATATGCCCGCAAGCATAATCAGGAATAACAGGTTTCTCATGTAGTTCTTAAGGTTTTAGTGATCAGCAATTTCTATCTGCAAAGTAAGGGAAAATTCTGCAAATATCCGCATGCCTGGATACATCAAATTAAAAAGGATGCGTACATTTGTCGCGATTTTGCAATATTTAAACTTTCCCTTTATGGGTCAGACAAAGTTCACCTGGTTTTTGATTTTGCTTTTGCTTGGAGCCAAAGGCGTTGTGGCTGAAGATCCCGCTCAGGCCATCGTTTTTCGTTTTGGCGGGTACATCCATGCGGAATTTTTTACAGACAGCCGCCGTATGCTGAGTGCCCGGGAGGGCAATGTCCCCCTTTACCCTGACCGGGTATTGGAAGACCCCGACGGGAATGACCTGAATGCTGTGCGCTCCACCACCTTCTCCCTGTTGTCGTCACGCTTGAATGCCGGGATCTCTGGTCCGACAGTACTTGGCGCCCGCTCTTCGGCCATGTTTGAAGTCGACTTTATGGGTACCGGTCCGACTACATTCAACCTGGTCCGCATCCGCCACGCATTCGTCCGATTCAACTGGGAAAACACCGAATTACTGGCCGGTCAATACTGGCACCCACTGTTCATAACCAGCTGCTATCCGGGCGTGGTCATGTTTGGCGGCGGTACGCCCTACCACGTGTTGAACAGGGGTCCCCAGCTCCGTCTTACCCACACAGCCGGCCCCCTGACCCTGGCAGGCATGCTGGTCACCCAGAGCGACTTTGCCTCCCCCGGTCCCTATGGGACGGGTTCTACATATATCCGCAACAGCGGAAGACCGGAAGTGTTCGGGCAAGCCATTGTCCAATGGCCAGACTTCCTGGCCGGGGGGTCCTTGGGCTATTTGAGCCTCCGTCCAAGGACCACCACGGGGAATGGGTACCTGTCCGCCGAAACCATGGAAAGTTTTTCGGGGAACCTCTTCATCAGGGTTCAAATACCTGCCATATCGGTGAAGGCTCAGACGATCTACGGTCAGAACATGTCCCACCTGGTCATGCTGGGTGGATACGGGGAGGCGGAACTGATCGATTCGGACAGGCAGATTTATGATTATACCGGGATACGGGCATGGTCGGCATGGACCGACCTGGAGACCCGCACGCAGCCTTTCCGCGCCGGCTTGTTCGCCGGTTATTCCCGGAACCTGGGGTCCGATAAGCCCATTACCGGCAGCAGCTGGGCGAGGGGACCCGAAATCGACCGGATGTTCCGCATCTCTCCACGCATCCAGATGGTGTACGGCAGCACTTCCTTCGGACTGGAACTGCTGTACGATGTGGCCTATTACGGCAACCCGGATCAACAATTCCGCTTTGAAGAAACCACTCCGGCTGGCAACACCAGGCTGCTGGCCGCCATTCGCTACGGATTTTAACAAAATGAAACGCATTCTGTCAGCCCTGATTCTCGCCGCTTTTCTCCTTCATGCGCCCAGGGTGCAGGCACAGGAGATCGACATGAGCCAGCTGGTCGATGGCCAGTATTTTTCCTGTGAAAAAATTGCGCTTGCACTCACTGGCATGATCCCGGACTACCACCGGGCCAATGCCTCAGACAGCCTTTTCTCGCTGATGGCCTTCTGGCAGCATCATTGCGAGGGACCTGAACCGCTCGTGCGTTTCCGCATTTTGTACACGATAGAGACGGCCACCTTTTCGGATGACTGGTACCCGGACAACATCCTGAACCTGCTTTATGAATACGAGGAAATGGTCACCACCCATGACGACGGGCCCTGGTATTATGACCATTTCGACCAGGAGTACTTCTTGTTGGATGATGGCTTCAACAAGTTCACCCGCGACCTGGCCCAAAACCTGAAGCAGTACTCAGACCTGCAGCCAGTGGAGCTTTTTTTTCTGGATGTCTATTCCCACAATTTCCGCAAGGCTTTTGATTCGCTGGAAAGGGGGACACTAAAGGGCAGCCGGATTGACTCCCTGTACCGAGAAAGGACGCACAGAGTGCTCACCGCACGCAAGCGCTACCTTGGGGCATATCTGGGGCTCTGGAGACCGGGCGGAAACCTGTCCACATTGGGCAACCACCCCCAGATCGGGTTCTTCTCCGGAGCGACCCACAACAGGGCGGTATTCAACTTCAATTTTTTAATGGGGTTTGGCAGTGCCGCCAACCCCTACCATGTGGTGGCCAACAATGCCCTGTTCACCAGCGAAAACTATCTGAGCCTGCACCTTGGATTTGATGGCGGATTTGCGGTTGTGAAAACACCGAGCTCTGCACTGATTGGGAGTGTCGGACTGGCATATGAGGGATTTGAGTCCCTATCTCTCGGGCAACAGGAACAATATGAAATGTCGAACTTCATCGGTACGTTCAATCTGAACCTGGGACTGCAATACAGGTTTATGGTTTTCGACGGCAGTTTCTACGGGCTGCAGGCCAAATACCATTTCGTCAACTACAAAAACCCGGGGGGAACCGACTTTTCCGGGAATGTGGTAACAGTCGGCCTGCTCTTCGGGCTGGCTTACTGAGTAAGCGCGCGCGACCTTAATGACTGAGTACTTTAATGACTGAGAACCTTAATGCACACATAGGGGGGGGAAAATGCCGGTTTTTAAAATCAGCGGGTTGACCGACAAGGAAAAGCTTACCTTTTCCCTGCATATGTCGTATTCCATGATCGAAGGGGTGCTGGCCGGACTGATCGTGCTGAATGAGTTTGTGTTCGTGAAGAGCCTCCTGGGTTCAGGCTACCAAGCCAGCCTGCTTTTCCAGTTCGCCACCGTGGTGTTCATCTTGCTGATTTTTTTTAACGAATTCCTCCGCCGTGTCCGAAACAAGAAAAGGCTGCTGCACCGGGCAGCCATCCTGACCAGGCTGCCACTGCTGCTTTTGTTCTTTTTTCCGAGAAGCCAGGAGCTGCTCACAGGCACTTCCATTTACCACCTGCTATTCCTGGCCATATTTCTGGTCTACTATCTGGCTAACCCCATCGTATTCCCCATCATCAACCTCTTCCTGAAAAACACATACAGCCACGACAACTTCGGACGCCTTTACGGCTATGCCACCACCGGCAAGAGCATCGTAACCATGGCAACGACCTTCGTTTACGGGTGGATGCTGGACCTGGACAACTTTGTATTTGTTTATGTATTCCCGGTGGCCGCAGTTCTGGGGGCCATCTCGATTTTCCTTCTTGCTGCCATCCCCTACCGGGAAGAGGCCATCGAGCGACCTGCACAAACCATTTGGCAGGGCATCAAACAATCCATCGGGGATATGTCGGATATCCTGAAAAAGAATGCACCCTACCGGCATTTCCAGACCGGCTTCATGTTTTACGGATTTGGATTTATGGGGTCCTATACGGTCATCATTTTGTTCTTTGAATTCGGACTCGGACTCAGTTACTCCAGCGTGGCCTTTTACCGGAATGCTTACAGTCTCCTTTCGATCCTGATGATCCCGTTCTTCGGCAAACAGATCGGCCGGATCGACCCCCGGCGTTTTGCTGCCATCTCCTTTCTCTCCATGTTCCTGTATATTCTGTCTCTGGCACTGACGAATTACTTTCCTTCCTTCGTCGAATTCTGGGGCATCAAACTGTACTATATGATGATTCCCTATATACTGTTTCATAGCGTCTTTGCCGCCACCATGGCTTTGCTATGGAGCATCGGATCGGCCTATTTCTGTGCCCCGTCAGAGGCGGGGACCTACCAGTCTATCCACCTGGGAATGACCGCCCTGAGGTCATTGTTCGCCCCGGTACTGGGGGTGCTGTTCTATGAGCTCTGGGGTTTTACCGCCGCTTTTGGGATCGCCATGGCAAGCCTGCTGACCGGGGTCCTTATCATGCATTGGTCAGCAAAGCATTTCCCGCTGACGAAAATGGAAGTGCTGGAGCGTTGAATCCGCCAACCGGGCACATGCAGTAAACCATCCGACGATAAAGATCAGGACGATTTGCGACAAACCATCCGACGAAAAAGATCAGGATGTGGCTTTATCATACCACTTGGTAAACATTGAATAAAAGATGATAAACAACGTCACGAACAGGCTTACCACTGCCGATGGCAGGGCCACTCCCGGCTGGGAACCGAAAAATGTGAACGCCACCACGGCCGCAAAGGCGCTGCTTTTTGTCACCATCAGCAAGGTGCTGCTGATGATGAACGGCCTGGGCTTCCCCAGCCTGTCCATCGCTACGTGGTAGGCAAAACCCAGCGCGTACATGGCCACGACCACGACCACCGATATTTTGACCACAGAAACAGGCTGGGAGAAAAACAGCGGGGCACTCATCCCCATGATCGGGGCGACCACGAGGAAGAAGCCCCACTTAATGAACGTATCGCGAACCTTTTTCACGCCGGACAAAAGGCGTGGATGCCGCAGAAAACGGCTGATCACCAGCGGAATGACAATCAGTTTGACCAGGATCATCAGGATTTCAGTCGGATGAATCAGGGATTGTCCGATGAAGATCAATAAAATGGCCGGTGTCAGTAGCATGGCCAGCAGATGCAGCCCGAACACCCCGGTAACCGAAAAATGGTCATCGCCCTTGAGCATGGCCGCAAAAGGAACCGCAGAAGGGCCCGGAGGCGCAGCAGCCAGCAGAACAAAACCAGTGAAATATGCCGCATAGGCCTCCCCCCGGAAAAACAGCCATGCCAACCCAATCAACACCGCCCCAAAAACAAAATAATTCAGCAGGGTTGCCAACAGCAAAGGCCTCAGCACATTGTGGAAAGGCACCCAGCTCTTAAAGGAGAACCCGGTGGTCGAAAAGACCATGACCAATGCCAGGGAATACACGGAAATATCGGCCAGGAATTTTGTCCGCTCCCCCAGAGTGAGTCCGACTACTATGGCAAGCACCAACACAAAATCCCGGTGATTGACAATCTTGAGTATCCCTTTCATCTGCTTTTGTCAGGTGGTTTTATTAAATTTGCTATGCCCAGCTACTAAGGTAACAAGGATTTTTTTATCATGAATGTATTTTATGCCCCTTCGGCCGACCA
>SLNU01000284.1 GCA_007132865.1 Bacteroidales bacterium
ACCCGAAGAACAAGGCCGCAACAAACGCACATCAAGATCAAATAAAGAGTGGGTTACAAAGCTTGTTAAAAGGTCAGACTGGAAGCAGTTTGAGGCATGGCTTAAAAAGCAGAAAAAAAGTAATATTAAAGAGCAAATCGTAGAAGGTCAATTAAATCTAGTGTCGTTTTTATAAGGGAAATAATGGAAGAGAAAAGTATAGATGAAATAATTGCTAGCATTTCTAATGAAATTGATAATTCAGCTGAAAATTATATTGATGCAATTGAAGGAGGACGAGAAAAATTAAGAAATCTTGCATCAGAATATAAAAGTTCAAAAGATGAAGAAGTTAAAATTAAGTTAAAAAAATTATTGGTGCGAGTTTGTTCTTCGGGAATAGCCATGAAAGATATGCTTAATCAATTTATAAACGATACTCTTCCTAAATCGGTTATAGACGACCTAGAAGATAGTTATAGTAAGTTTAGGCATGGCGAGGGCGGAAGGGTTAATTAATGTGTCTATATATTATAATTTTAGTGTTTATTGGAATATATCTGGCTTTCGTTTATAGTCAGACATTGGATAGAATTAATGATAAATTGGCTGACATAGAAATTCTTAGAAGACAATTACAGTTTGAAGCAAGAGGCATTCAAAACTATAATTCTAATATAGTTGCAATGGGCCGAGAAATCGCAGATCTTAAGATAAGAATTATATCTCTTGAGTTTAAAGTTAAAGAGCTAGAAGAAGAAAAAAAATCTGTAAATAATTAGAGTATTTCTATTTTTGGTTTTTCCTGTTGTACAGTTTTTGTATGATAGAAAAACCAAATGTAGAAGATAAAATTTACTTAAACAAGTGCCAGCTAAGAGAGTACCAAAAGGAAATTTGGTATGCTCTAGATGTACTTGGATATAAGAAGCTTATCTCGGTAATGCCGAGAAGGAGTGGGAAAGATTTTACAATTTGGAATTATGCAATTAGAAAGGCAATAGAAAAGCCTATAATTGTCTTCTATTGTGCTCCAACTTTTCAGCAGGCTAGGCGTATTGTTTGGGATGGTCTCACAATTGACGGAGAGCCGCTACTTACGTACATTCCTAAGCGATTAATAAAGAGTCAAAATAGCCAAACCATGCAAATAAAGCTCTTTAACAATAGCATTATCCAGTGTGTTGGCTTTAATAACTTCCAAGAGTCTATAGTTGGTACTAACCCTACAGTTTTAGTATTTAGTGAATTTAGTAAGGCGGATACTGGCGATGCTTTAGCCTATGCGTCTCCAATTATTGCGGCTAATCCTAATGCAAAGGTTGTGGTAGCTACTACACCTGAAGGTAAAAATCATTTTTATCATTTATTTGAGTTCGCTAAAGAGCTGCCCGATTGGTATGTATTACTCAAAAAAACAAGTGAAATTAAACACATTCCAGAAGAAGAACTAAGGCAGGAACGATTACGCCTTGGCGAAGACATGTATTTGCAAGAATATGAATGTTCTTTTGATCGTGGAGCAAGTCAGGGAACCTATTTTTACAACAATCTCAAAGAGATAAGAAGAAACGGGCAGGTTGGTATTGTTCAACATGATAAAGGTTTACTCGTTAATACTAGCTGGGACCTTGGCGTAAATAACAAAACGGTTATTGTGTTTTATCAAGTTCCAAAATCTGGAACAACAATTAGAATTATAGATTTATATAGCAATTGTAATCTGGGCATAGATCACTATGTTAAGATTTTAAGAGATAAGGCCGATGAATACGGTTATAATTATGGTACCCATTATGCACCACATGACGCAGCTTACAGAGAAAAGGGAAGGGCTACCTCAGTTTTTCAAGAAGCTAGAGACCTAGGACTTAATTTTCATGTCTTACCGCAAGCCTCAGTTTCTGAGGGAATAAATAAAATCTGGATGAACTTTAATAAATTCTTCATCGATGATAAAAAATGTAAAAAACTATTAGAAGCATTCGAAAATTACTATCGCGAATGGGACGAACACCACCAAGTTTACAAACAGAAACCAATACATAATTGGGCGTCTGATTATTGTTTTGTTGGAGATACAAATATTGAAATGTCTAACGGAGTTAAGCCAATTAATAGTATAAAAGAAGGCATGCTTGTAAAGACACCTTTTGGATTAAGGAAAGTCTTAAAGGTTCATGTTAAAGAAGTTAAAGAACTATATGATGTTAAAACGGGTTCGGGTGGATTTACTTGTACGCCTAATCATAAGATATTTACAACTCGCGGGCTAGTAAGCGTTGATGCGCTGTGCTATACTGATACTTTAGAACATTATAATAAGGTATCAAGTTATTTATGGAAAAAATTATATGGGTTCTACTCAAAGAGGGTAGGTTTAAGCGGATTCAAGAAAACTATCTTGTCTCTGAAGACGGGGACATCATCATCTATAATGCATATGCTTATCGATGGAATGGCTTTTACTATATGCGGGCAAGGACTAAGCACAATAAAGCGTCGAGCCTTCACCGCGCTGTCTGGATATTTCACAATGGGGATATACAGGGAAAATTACAAGTTCATCACAAAGACCATAATAGGCGTAATAATTCAATTGAAAATTTGGAGCTTATCAGTCAATCAGAGCATCAAAAATATCATCTTTCACAACCAAGCGCTTGGCCCAAAAGGCCAGCATGTAAGCATCATATCCTTGATATTAATGATATGGCAAAGGCGTGGCATAGCTCGCCTGAGGGCAGAGAGTGGCACAAGCAACATGCGAAAAAATCGTTACCAGTCCTTAGGGGGCTTGTATATGATAGGGTTTGCCAGTTTTGTAACAAAAGTTTTAAATCCCCTAACTCTTGGACTAAATTTTGCGGAATCAATTGTAAGGCGGCAAATAGAAGAGCTAACAAAATTGATAATACCGAACGTAATTGCACTATATGCGATGCTGTATTCTCTTGTAATAAATACAGTCTTAAAAAGACATGTAGTACAAGCTGTGCAAGTGAAGCAATCAGAAGGGGACGGAAAAAAGCCAGTAAAAGTTTATGATCTAACAATAGATCAAGATAATTGTTATTACGCCAATGGATATCTGGTTTCTAACTGTGATGCAATTCGCTATTTGTGTTTTTCTTTAGAAGTTGATTCAAAAACATATTCAAAAGAAGATTATTTAAGGGCTAGAATTAGGTCGCAGTACGGGGGGCGTCATCCTGTTCATCCATTTTTCAATAAAGATCCGAGATACGACTATTAGGCTTGTTTATTGCTTGTCTGAAAAGTAGCCTTTAATAAAAAATTGAACGATGGAGTTTTTAAATGGTTATTCGTGATCAGGTGCCTATTGAGGGTAATTATAAAGACATTGCCAAGCGAATACAGAAGGATTACACGCAATCGCAATATTTATGGCAATCATTTTGGAGAGAGGCTCAAACTAATAGCCAATTAGAAGCTGGTATTGATCCTATAAATTACAATAGCGGTATCTTGAACCCGAAGCAGCAATTCTATATTAATAGGGTACGCCCTATGATAAATAATGTTTCTGGTATACAACGCATGAATAGGAAAAGTTCAATTGTGGTACCGCTGGAAAATGGCTCTCAACAAACTTCAGATCAGCTAACTAAGCTTGTTTTAGGTGTGTTTAAGCGTGAAAATGTCTATCACAAGATATCAGAAGCATTTCATCATGGATCTTTAATTTCTGGTTTATCTATGTTGCAGGTATACATCGACTACACACAAGACCCTGCAAGCGGCGATATTAGGGTCATTCATAAGCCATATAATACTTTCTTTTTTGATCCTTATTTCAGGGATCCAACCCTTAAAGACTGTAATTTTATAGGGACACGTACATATATGACCCATGAGGCAGCGGCTAGTTTATTGCCTGATGATTATTATGACGAAATTATGGGCTTAGCTGGTGGTAAAAAGGGGGCTACTTGGGATGGTAAATTTCAGTATATGCCTGAATCTCATGGGATAAGCCAAGCAAACAAGGTAGCATATGACGAATATTATTATGCAAGCTACAGAGAGAAAAGATTGTTGATAGATAATGAGACTGCGGAGGTCTTAGATATCTCCAATATGACAAAATTAGACCTTGATCAATACTTAGCTGACTTTCCAACATTGGAATTAATAAAACAGAAAGTGCCAACTGTTAAAATGGCTATTATGATACAGGGTAAAGTGTTTTATGATGGTCCACAGCCTTTAGGTATAGATAAATACCCATTTATCCCATTTTTTGGCTTTTATAATCCTGCATTATCTACATGTTATGAACGCATACAATCGCTTTGTACTGCATTAAGAGACCCTCAAACCCTGTTCAACAAGCAAGTCATGCAAAACCTTGATGCGTTTGATGCTCGTTTGAATGGCGGGTATATGGTAAAAGATGGTTCAGTAAAAGATTTAGACTCTTTATACCATTCTGGCCCGGGAAGGGTCGTAGTAATTAATAAGGGCTTTGAAATGACAGATGTACACCAAATGCCTCCTTCTGAATTATCACAAAGTGCGTTTACTATTGAAGAGCGTAGAGCGGCGGACATGAATTTTGTAACTGGGATAACCCAAGAGAATATGGGGCAAGTTGCAGATCAACAAGCTTCTGGTTATAAAACGAGATTAAAGCAATTAGCGGGCATGTCATCCCTAGAGCCTGTATTTGATTCTCTATATGTGAGTCAAATATTACTTAGTGAAATTATTCTAGATGCTGCAATAGTAAATTATGTGCCTGCAAAGATTAAAACTATCCTAGGTGAAGAACCGTCACCATATTTTTATAATAAAGAGTTTGGTAAGTATCAATGTACTGTTCAAATGGGCCATGATACGGAAACTCAAAAACAGATGGAATTTGCACAATTACTTGAGTTGCAGGCAGCTATTGGTGGCTCTACCGCTATATCTAAAGCATTACTGGAATCTGCAACTATCCAAAATAAAGATAGGTTGTTAGAGGAGATAGAAAAAGAGAAACAAGAAGCCGCAGAATCTAATCAAAAACAGATGGAAGTTGAAATTGAGAAGCTACGGGCAACAATCGACCTTATGAATGCCCAAGCTCAAGCAAATAGAGGGTTAAGCCTTGAAAGGACGTCTCGTGTTGCGGAAAATCAAAGCTTGGCTGTTGAAAGAGTGGCTCAAGCTAATAAAGATGATGAACAAGCGGCCTTAAATAAAATTAAAGCTATTAAAGAGTTGGCAGATATGGACCTTAGAGAGTTGGAGCGTTTAGTTGGTCTTGCTAATTTATTAAAACAGAGTGAAATTGAACAGAAGCAGGAGACGGTACAAGATGTTGCCCAGTTGCAACAAACTACTCCGTCACCAGAGCAGCAAACTGAACAATTAGCTGAAGGACAAGTTGAACCACAACAAACTTTTTAAGAGGAACATATGAAAAAATGGAATGTGTCAGGAATTGGTGGCATAGCTACAAAATCAGGTCATCAAATGGTACCACAAGACGTAAAGCAGCCAACTATTGAATTAAAATGTGCTACTTCAATAATGCCTAAAGAGGGCGTATTTGATCAATCACAAAGAACATCAAAAGAGAATTACAAAGGATTTAAAAGATCTCTTAAATGGATCAAGATGTAATATGGCTGTTCAATTGAGAAAGAATAAGAAGGCTATGAGGATCTTTTACAAGGTGATGAAAACACCTAAAGAGCTTAGGCAAGCTTCACTTGAAAGGAGATCTAAATATGATTCTGAAAAAGATAAATTGAGGCGTTGATGGCACGCAAAAAATATAAAAAAAAGAAGGTTAAAAAATAATCATCTTTAATAGAGGGGCGATATTCGCCCCATCTAAGGGATCTTATGAGTAAAGAGAGTGTAGCTGAACAAGTTCAAAAACATGTGGCCACAAATCCAAAAAAAGAAGACCATACTTACGAGTACGGACGAACTATAGGTAAAGATCTATTTAAAAAAATTAATGCCACAATTGAAGATTATACTAGTAGAGAGTTTTATAAAGATCAGCCTATACTATATATAGTAGTAATGGTTAAAAAACTTAAGATAGTAACAAATGTAATCGATTTTCAAATATATGTGCGTTTAAGTTGTCCTGATCCTGTTTATAAGCAAATGGTATTTAAATATGAAAAGAAATCAGGAGAGACTAAAATGTTGTGGCAGATTCCGCCTAAAAATAGATGTGATGATATAATAAAGAGGCCGAAACGGTACGCTTTAGAAAATTCATGGCGTGAACAGGTTCAAACTGTACTAGCTATGGATAGCGGATTATTACATAAATTTGTATTTATAGAAAACGGATCTAAGCCTAACGCTGTTATAACAGAGAAAATAGAAGACTAAGGGGGGAACCATGGAAGAAATTTTAAATAAAGAAGAAGAGACACAAGAAGAGACGCAGGAGGAATCACGACAAGAATCATCTAAAGAGTATAATTTTAGGCAGTTACGAGAACGTGCTAAAAAAGCAGAGGAGAAGCTCGCAGAGTATGAACGTATGCAAAAAGAAATGGCAGAAACTCAGGATGATAATATTGATATTGATGATGATGATTTTGTACGTGGCAACAATATTAAAAAGTATATCAAAGAGCTAAAAAAAGACGCTCGAAAAACCCGTGATGAGCTTAACAAGTGGCACCAACAACAAGCACAAGTTACAGCTGAACTTAGATTGAAGTCTATGTATCCTGACTTTGATAAGGTTTTAACACAAAAGAATTTAGATAAGTTTGAAGAGATGTACCCTGAAGAATATAGCATTGTTATGTCTAACCCTGATCTATATAGTAAAGGAAAAGCATTTTATAACATGTTTACAAGGTACGGAATTGTTAAAAAAGACGAAAACTTATCAGACAGAATTCATGAGAACACCAAGAAGCCAAAATCTGCAAATACTGGAGTTGGTTATGGTTCTGATTCTCCTTTATCGAAGGTTCACGACTACGAAAGGCGGGTACTCTCGGCGGAAGAGCGGCGTGCTGTAGTAGAGCAGGCTAAAAAATTTGCAAAAGGCTAATCTCTGTTTCCTATTTATTGGTTTATTTATTGGTTGTGACCCCTTTATTGGGGTCATTTTTTTGTGCTTGTATATTTCTATTTTTTCTATCTACATTTTTTATATGCGTATAGAGCATTCGCACGCTCAGCCGTAAAGAGTTTCGGCAACTCATGACGTAATAGGGTTTCGTCTACTCAAGGAAACAAATATTAATTGTTAACTTGGAGTAATTCTTATGTTAAATACACCACAGACTCTTTCACCTCAGGTGCAAAATTGGGTCGATGATGTGTTGATTTCAACTAATCATCCCTCACATATTGCAGCTATTGGAGCTGAAGAGTCGGTTATGAAATCGAAAAACGGTGACTATTTTACAAGGTCACGATATGAAAAATTACCTCTTGGCTTGGTTCCATTAAATGGTCAACCAACTAATGGGGTTGAAGTAAAAAGATTGGAAGTCTCAGCAAAGGTCCAATATTATGGCCTCTTTCAAGCAGTTTTTCAAAATGTCGAATTACATAATAGCGATCCTG
The DNA here is from genome assembly GCA_007132865.1 of Bacteroidales bacterium. Next base: position 7,546 of record SLNU01000284.1, read on the forward strand.
TATTAAATAGCCTTGCACAGTTAAATGGTTTGTCTATGAAAGGCACAGAAGATCACCTGCTAATGGAGAAAATGAGGTCTGCATCGGGCTATTTGAACGCAACAGGGGGTACCAACGGGGACCTCAGCAGTTCAATTTCGGAGGCTGACGTTTTAGAAGCAATATCTACACTTCGCCAAAATGACGCAGTAATGCTAATGGTTGGAGAAGAGGGTAGATCAGCTTATGGAACGGCTCCAATTTTTGATGCTTTCATAGCAAAGACCCACACCAAGGTTATTAAAGATCTTTATAACTTGATGAACTTTAAGCCTAAATGGGAATATCCTATGGGTGCTGCTGGTTGTGCATCATCTGAAGAGGGATCACTTTATAATACAAGGTTCTTCTTGTCTTCTGCTTCAACTGTTATTAAAAACGGTTCGGCACAAGGTGCGGATGTTTACCCAATATATATACACGGTCAAGAAGCTATCGGAAAAGTACAAATGGATAACTTCTCTGCTGGCTTAAGATACCGTCCGCCTGTGTACTCAGACCCCTTATTCCAGAACTTCACGATAGGTTGGGTAGCTGCTCTAGTTCCTTATTTAGTTAATGAATTAAACATCGTGAAACTCAACGTAACACTAGCATAAGGAGGATGAGATGAGCGTAAATTTTGCAGGTCAAATATCTGGAAACTTTATTTCAAATGGTGAAAGTTTCTTCATTCCTTATATGGCTGATATCTCTAAAGTTGAGGTATTTAATTCAAGTGTCGGTAATGATGCTTGGATGAAATTTATTTGGTATAAAGGGATGACCAATGGTCGTGGTTTTAGATACCAAAATTCAGCAAATGGAGTATGGGGAGAAATAGCAGAAAATCAAGGTATTTGGACTATTGATAAGTCAGTTAATCCGTTAGGAGCCAGACAAGAGCTTACAAATATAACGGATGGCGACCCTCCTGTTTTACAGAAAGATGGAAATGCTGTGGCTCCAGTTGTTGGTGACATTGTACGAGTATATGACACTGCAACAGCTAGGCAAATATCAACGGTTGATTTCGAAGTTACGGATGTTGATAATAATGACATTACCTTAGGTTATGCTGCTCAATTAGCCGCGGCTAGTGGAGCTGGACATTATGCAATTCAAAAATACTTGCCTATGTTCTACCCATCTAAGCGTTATATATCAGAAATTACACAAGCAACACAAGCTACTATTAGATTCACGGTACGACATGAATATGTTGTAGGACAACGCATTAAATTTAGAGTTCCTGATAATTTTGGAATGTCTCAAATTAATAATCTTGAAGGTGTTGTAGTTGCTATACCATCAGCGAGCCAAGTAACTGTTGATATAGATACGACAGGATTTACTGCGTATGCATGGCCAGCAGATAGTGTAGAAAGATTTACTTTTGCACATGCTTACCCTGCGGGTGGTAATACTGCTGAATCAATAAACAGTAATGTTAATCCGTTAGGAACTGGTAGTAGAAACGACGCGGAGCGTGGAGTTTTACTTACTGGTGGAGCGAATTTACCAGCTGGTGCTAATAACGATGTTGTTTATTACACAATTTCATCATCATTTTAGAATTAATGGGGCGTTTATCGCCCCTTTTTAGGGGGAAAATATGAGTATTATATTAAGGGATCCAACAGATAAAATTATAACTTTTGATGCTAAGCATAAGCCTACGATGTCTAAAGATGCTTTTGCTAAGCATATAAAGAAAATGAAAGAACGAGACTACGAGTTAGTCAATGTAAGGTTTAAAAACTTTGATCAGCCCGGGGAGGTGCTTAAGTTTCCATTTAAAAAATACGCGGGTCCAATAACTTGGTATACATTGGTTGACGGTGAAGCTTACAAATTACCTAAATGTGTCGCTGAATATGTTGCTAATGACCTTAATGAGAATATTTACGAAGAAATTAAGGGTATGCCTAACATTATAGGCGGACAACATGACGGATCTTTAAACGCGGAAAACTGGCGTGTAAAGGCCAAGAAATATAAATATGGCATGGAGAGTCTAGAGTTTATGCGTGACGACATAGAATTGAATGACCGACCAGTTGTAGAGGAAAAAACAGCATAATGGTATATATCCCAAGGGTAAAAGAAATTGCATCTATAACTATTGGACAAACTCCTACAGTGACTACGGAATTAGACCATTTGTATCGAACTGATAGTTTTGTTCGCTTCTTTATACCCCTTGGGTATGGCATGTCGCAGCTCAATTGGAAACTTGCAAAAATTAGGGTTACTGGAGCAAATACATTTACTATAAATATTGATACTACAGGCTTTGACCCATTTGTTTTGAATGATTTGGATCAGAAGCCGCAGGTTATACCAGCTGGTGAGATACCTATTGGAGTTATACAGGGCAGCAAATGGATAAAGCCATTTATTTAAGAGGGTGATATGCCAACATTAGGAAATATAAGACGTAAAACTAGGTTATTAGCTCAGATACCATCTTCTAGTGATATGTCTAACAATGATGTTAATAATAATATTAATAGCTTTATTAAGTATGATTTCCCTTCAGAATTAAACGTATTTTCATTAAAGAGAAACTTAACATTTTATACTATTCCCAATGTTGATACTTATGAAACTAATGATAATGACGTAAATCACCCGTTATATAACTTTAAGAATAAATATTACGCTGTTTATGATCCTCTATATATTGGTAGCACCAGAGCTAATTTATATATGATGTCTTCGTTATTCTATGGTCAATATCCAAAGAATTTTATAACCAATGATACACAATTGCGAGGCGACGCTACAGTTAATCAAGTCCTTGAGGGGTTTTTAACGGCTCCAGTTTTACAAAATAGCGTTACATTTAATTCAATTACTGTTAATGATCAATCAATAATGGTTAAAGATAATCCACTTGATAGAGTAGATGGCTTACTTTCTGATAATGCGGGTAATACTATTGGCACTATGAATTATATAACTGGTGAATATAGTTTCTTTTTCCCACAATCTTTACAACAAGGTGCAACTGTTTATTCTACACATATTGCCTATTCTCCTGCTAAACCAAATACAGTCTTGTATCAAGATAATAAATTTATTATTCGTCCTGTTCCTGATAATGTCTATCCTGTAACAATAGATGTAGATGTTAGACCTGCTAGCTTAGAAGATGATGCAGATATCCCAGAATTGGAACAATGGTGGGAATTTATAGCTTATGGAGCAGCTATAAAATGTTGTCAGGATTTAGGAGACGAGGACACGCTGGCTAGAATCCAACCAGAATTTGAAAGACAGAAAGCAAATGTTATATCGGTGTCAACATCTCAAAAGACAAAGAAACGTACGCCTACGGTCTTCTCTGTTGGTAAGGGATATATATATAATCAATATTTCGGGCCTTCTTGGCCATATTAGGGGGAGTATATGGGTTTAACAATTCTTCCACAAGCAGGGAATAAATTAGGTCAAACCAGAGACGCTATTAGACATAATTTTGAATTTATTAATAATGATTATCAGGTTGATCATATTCAATTACATGATGCTACAGTTGCTAATAGGGGATTTCATAAAAAGATTACATTCTATAATCATGGCAATAATGATCCCGAGCCTGCAATATATGCGAATGGTATAACAATGTATCGTGCTAATTCAGCACTTAGAACTGGCACGGGGGGTGGTTCTGTTCAAAGTCAAATATATTTACTAAGAGGTAATACTGTTGTAAATAGAATACCATTTGCCGCATCAAGATTTAATGCTGCATCTGAAGAAGGTTGGTCTTATTTACCCTCTGGTATCTTAATTAAGTGGGGTAGAAGGGCTAATGTTGGAGATGGTGAGCGTCAGATTATTTTTCCTGCTCATGCAACCGAAATCCCAGTATTTACAGAAATTTTTAGTATTAATGTTACACCATTTGGTGCTAATGCTGTTGATGAGTTTGTACAGGTGGGTAATATTTTGGCGGACAATGCTGGCTTTACTGTTTTTTGCACAAGAAGAACAACTAATAACGCTCATCAGGCAAACTTTTATTATTTTGTAATAGGTATTTAATATGCCATTAGACAGGTTTCAAATAGGACAGTTTAGCCAAAGTTCGGGCTTACGTAAGAATGTTAAGCCATTTTTATTGCCTGATGATGCATTTGCGGTTATGAATAATGCCTATGTCTGGCGTGATACTCTAAGAAAAAGATTTGGATCAAGATATATAGGTAATAGTCAATTATCATCAAGGTTAAGAATTAACATTGGTAAAGTTACTGGAAATGATGTTGAAGCTAATACTTTTATACCTAGGGATACTTCTAACAATTTAATTACTCCATTAGCTTTAGGGCAAATGCTTTCTATAGGGGATAATTTATTTACTGTTATAGACGCTGAAGTTGGACAATCTAATAACTTATTACGAAGTGACGGAGTAGCTAGCACTGCTACAGTTCATGGGACAACTGGTTTAGTTACTATAGAAAACGTTGCTGTTCCTAACGATACACCAGTATTTTTTTACCCTGCATTACCAGTAATGGGCTTAAGAATACAAGAAGATGCAGCTATTAACGCTGAAAATACGATAGCGTTTGATACTAAGTTTGCATATCAATATGCGGATGGTGGTTGGTCAAGGTTAACTGCTGAGGATGATAATAATGCTAACCATTGGAATGGTACAAATTATCAGTTTCACCATACTTGTAATTGGGTTGGTAGCTCAGCTACTGCTAGTAAAATGTTTATTACAAATAATAATCATAATGAGCCTAATTATATGCGTATCCTTGATGGTGCTACTCTTTCTAACTTTAGACCAGCAATAACGGATACGGATTATCTTATAAGTGCATCTTTATTATTACCATTTAAAAATAGAATGTTAGCATTCAATGTTTGGACGGGTCCAGATATTAATAATGCTCAGCAAGTAAGGCATAGGGTGTTAAGCTCTGAGGTTGGAAATGCACTAGGTGCTGATTCTTGGAAACTAGACATGCAAGGGAAAGGCTTTGGTGTAGATGCTCCAACAACTCAAGCTATTGTCCTTGCTGGATTCTTAAGAGATAGATTAATTGTGTTCTTTGAGAGGTCAACATACGAATTGGTCTATACGGGTAACCCTGCATTCCCTTTCGTGTTCCAGTTACTCAATTCAGAAATGGGGGCAGAATCTCGTATGTCCGATGTTCCATTTGATAAAGCATTATTGGGTGTGGGTAATGTTGGAATAATGAGTTGCACAGGCACAAATGTTAGTAGAATTGACGCGGCTATCCCCGATGAAGTATTTATGATACACAATGACGATAACGGGATAGAGCGGGTTTACGGGATCCGTGACTATTCTATGGAGTTAGCTTATTGGACTTTTCCTTCTGTTGATCAGTCAAGCGATATATACCCGTTTCCTACTAAAGTCTTGGTGTATAATTATTTAAATAACACATGGTCAATTAATGATGATTCCATTACTTGTTTTGGGTACTTCCAAGATGAAAATGATGTTACTTGGGACTCTATGGAGGTTTCATGGGATTCTGATACTAGTTGGGACGGATTCCAATTAGGAGCACAATTTAGGCAAGTGTTAGCAGGAAATCAACAAGGATATACGTTTTTAATTGATCCGCAATCTACAACCAATGCTGCGGTGCTGCAAATAACCAGCCTTAATGCAACTGTGGATGGCATAGAAATTACTTGTATTAATCACAACTTGAGAGCTGGTGATTATGTAAGATTACACACGATTATTGGTGAAGATAATCTGGAAGACCTTAACGGTCTCATACTAAAAGTTGTAGAGATACCCCAAGTAGGCGATGAAGACAACCCTAATGAACTTATACTTGAAACTGTAGAAGATGTTGAGGGAGACTATTTGGGCGGCGGCACAATGTCACGTGTAAGCAGAATTGATATAAGAACCAAGGAGTATAATTTCTACGCTAAAGATGGTAAAAGTGCATTAATACCCAAAGTAGAGTTTATGGTAGATAGTACAGCTCATGGAGAAATAACAGTTGATTATTATAGATCTACATCTTTAGGCTCAGGTATTTCACAGGCAAGTAATACAGGAGCATTGTTGGGTACTAAGATTTTGGAAATGTTCCCACTGGAATTACACCCAAAAGAAGAAAATGCAACTAGATTATGGCATACAGTCAGGTATAACGGAGGCGGTCAGGTTGTACAATTTAGAATTTATTACTCAAATGAGCAAATGCAAAAGAAGATAGAAGTTAATGATTCCTTCGCTTATGGCGTGCTTGAAGACTTCCAAATTAATCAGATAGTATTTTATGCAAGACCAAGCGGGCGACTATGATAACTAACGAATTACAAAATCAAGGGATCTTTATTGGTACTACCCAATTATTTGATCCTGAAACAATAGACAATATAGACGTCAATAGCGAACAGTTTAAGCAGTTAATACATAACCTATATACCAATGTAAATAATATAATATTGGCCCTAAATCAGAAGCCTAACGGTATTATATTAAACATAGAGACCCTTTCAGGTAAGTTTTACTATAACCCCAACAGCAATGACCCCCAGAAGCTCCGACCTAGCTATATTAAAATAGTAGACTGTGGAACTTTACCTGATAATACTACAACGCAAACAGCCCACGCAATAGATTGGGATGAAAATTATACATTTATATCAATAAGCGGTGCTGCAACAAATCCTACAGGCCTAGAAAGTGTCCCATTGCCTAACTCTGACATAACCGTAAGCGTAGATAGTGATGAAATTCTAATCACAACCACAACCGACTTTTCAGATTTTACAAGAACCTATATTATCCTCGAGTATATAAAAAATCTTAATTGATAATTATTTATCTAAAATTAGGGTTATATCGCTACAGGGAGAAACAATTTTAATTCAAATATCGCAAAGTGCCGTAAGTGTCGGCCCAAACTGGTGTCGCGAAAGATTGCATTACAGAAATGCAAACCCAATCACGACAAATTACCTTAGATTTGTTATGATATATTAACGGCGGCTGGGTATACCGTTTCTGCCCATCGAGGCTTGCGTTAGACTTCTTCGGAAGCAGTGGCCGTTGAAATGGGAAGCCTCTTCCTTTAGGTAGAGGAGATATCACTTTTTTCAATAGTTTAGGGAGCTACGCATTATTTAAGCTTGAGGTGGTGCGTAGTTTCCTATTTGTTTTCGCTGCCACCACCTAAGAAATGAACCAATAATATCGTGACTATTCCTATGATGGCCTCTATAATTGCTGTACCCATGGCTATTTTTGTTTTATTTTCGCTTGATTTTAAGCGGGTGTGCAATTCATCTTGACTGGTTTTTGTTTTATCTAACTCTAGGGCCTTAGCCTTTAGGGCATGCTCTACGGCCTCTAGTGCTATCTTATTCATGTCTATCTCTTCTGAGCTTGATTCGCTATTGCTTTTGGCTAGTTCTATTTTCTCTTTTAGGATTGGCATTATGATGTTACAGGTAAATTGTTTATCTGCGAATTTCTCATTTATTGTTTTTCTACAAATATCTTCTATATCCTCTGTTTTTTTTTTATTGGGACCATCTTGTGAGATCTCCAAAATCTCCTTTTCCATACTGTAAATTGGAAATGGCATTATAATTATCAGCATTAATAACAATTTATTCATTCGACACCTCTTAATACTTTACCGTTACTGAACTAATATATTTTTAACATTGAATGATTAAAAAAATATTGAGGGAATTATGGCATTTTTTGGAACTACACCAGATAGAACGGTTAGGCTTGACAGATTCGACGATAGACAGGCTCAGGGGTTAAATTTTTTATTAGATAGGGGTCAACAAGGCATGCAAGACCCATATGCTGGATTTGCTCCTATTGAAGATAGGGCAAGACAACAGTTTCAAGAATCAACCATACCCACTATTATGGAAAGATTGGGTGGAGCTGGGGCTGCAATGTCTTCTCCTGCTGTTGCTCAAATATTGGGTGGAGCTGGTCGAGGTCTTGAGTCTGATCTAGCAGCTCAAAGGTCACAATTTGGACAAAACCAAATAATGCAAATGTTACAATCTATGCAATTAGGGTTAACTCCAAGATTTGACACCCAATACATACCAGAGCAAGCAGGGTTTATGGAAATGTTAGGAACAGGGGCTGCTAGTGCTTTACCGTTGTTATTGATGAATATGATGCAAGGACGGGGCGGCCAACAGAAAACTGGAGGGGGCGGCCAACAACAACCTGTAGGCACTGAGGGTGGCAGAGCAGAACTTCCCAAGGGTGACCCTTCAAACTGGTCTTGGTCAGATATTGCATCAACTATTGCTAGTTTTGGTAAAATTGCAGCTGCATTTATATAGGGGTTAATATGGCTATAAATATATTGGATAGACCAACCGCAGGCGGACGAATTGGGGCCGCTCTTGGTGGTGGAATACAAAAAGGTGTAGATTTATTAATGCAACAAAAAATGCGTGATCTACAAAGAAATGAAGACTTTCAACGTAAAATGGACTTTGAGCAATTGAGACAAAGGGGCCAAAAAGAAAGAGATGCACAAAGAATAGATAGAAAGGCTATGCATGATCAAGATCTAGCATTACTCCAAAGTGCAATTAAACAGAAATTGAAAGCTGGTGAGATGCCACCCCCTGAAGTAATTAGAGCTATGGGTATTAGGCATGAAGATGCGGTAAATGTTATCCAACAAATTGGACAATCTAACCCAGATCAAGCATGGAAATATATTAATCAATATATGGAACGAGTACCAGCAATGAAAGAAGCGGGCCTGTATCCAGATGAACAAGTCCCTGCAACTACTCCAACTACTACACCACAACCAACACAAGCACCAACACCAGAGACTCCACCTACACCAACTCAAGCGGGACCTGTTAGCTTGCCTTCAGAGGCTCCACTATTAGAGCCAGCAACTCCGCCAGCTGCGGCTACTCCACCAACACCAACACCAGAGACTCCACCTACACCAACAGCGGAAGCTGCACCACCGCCACCACCGCCAGAAGATGAACCAAAAACTAAGCCTGACACTAAACGGGTAACATTGGCAGATCTTAATACATTACCCACAGCTAAAGAGATGGAAGAAAAACGTATAAATGCGTTAAAAGATAGTCGACCTTATCGTGATGCTGTTTTTCAGCGTGAAACAACTAACATGAAGATACAACATACTATTAAGGAGATGAAAAAATTGAACGAAGAAGATGAGTTAGGATCTTCTATTTATCATAAGTTCTTAGACTTTTTAAATGTGTCAGATGTTGGCGATCTAGTAAGTCCTGATGCTCAGCGTTGGCGAAAACTTGAGGGTGTATTCTTAAGTAAACTAAAAGATCTCTTTGGTGGTCGTATAACTAACTTAGAGATGGAAAACTATAGAAAAACTCTACCTACATTACTTAACACAAAAGAGGGCCGAGAATTAGTTTTACGAGACATGGAGTTAGCTGTAGAAGCAGAGAATGCAGAAGCTAACATAATTAGGGAAATTAAAGAAGAGCATCACGGAAAATATCCTGAAGAGGGCGACCTTAACGCTGAGGTTAATAAAAGGTTAGGTCCAAAACTAGAAAGAATATATGGACAATTTAGTTCTGCTCTTAAACCCGCAGAATCTGACGAAAGAAAAATATCTGAAATAATAGAAGGGAAATCTTTGGCTGCTGGTGAAACTGTTTCTAGAAATGGCATTCAATGGAGAAAGACTCCTACTGGTTGGAAAAGGGTAAAATAATATGGCTACACAAGAAAACTTATTACCAACTGGAGCAACAACACCACAGGGTCAAACACCAGATTTTTTGACTGACGAAGAGATGCGAGCTTTACTAATGGAAGACGTAGGCCTTGGTCCCGATACTCCAACTAGTCAACCTGTACAAACACAAGCACAAGCTCAACCTACACCCCAAGTCAGCGATGATAAAGATTTCTTAACAGATGAAGAAATGCGATCTCTTTTGATGGCTGATCAACAACAAGCGGCTAAACCAGAAGAAGGGTCAGGTATTGGGCAAACTCTTTATGATGCTGGGGAACAGGTCGCAAGATACACAGCCTACCCGTTAATGCGTGGCATAGGTGAAGTGTTAGGGCTGGCCCGTAACGTAAGAAACGCAATTACACCAGAACATTATAAAGAAGCACAAAATATGTGGGGGGGTATGATAGCTGCTGGTGTTAAACAACTTGCAGGATCTCCACAAGAAGAAGTTGAACAAGCATTTGATAAACCACCTGACCCAATTGGCTTCTTTATAGACACAACAAAAGGCAAACCATTTCAGCCGCAAAACTTCCTTGAGGGTGTTGTCGATAAAGCGGCAACTTCCGTAATCATGGGAGCGGCTACAGGGCAAGCTTTGGGCTTGGGTTATGATGCTGGATCAATGATTGTACCCGCTTTAATTGGTGGCACTACTTCACAAACCCTAAAATCTGCTGGTTTTGGTGAAACTGCCCAAGCTGCGGGTCAAATCATACCTGAGTTGGGCTACGGTATTGCTAAGCGTGGCCTATATAAAGGCTTTGAGTCTATTAGTGAAGATTATTACAATAAATTGAACAAAGAATTAGCAAAGCATGAGGCAGCTATTCCAGCTGGTGGAGCTACCAAGGTTTTAAATGAGCTTGAAGAATTGGGCCGAGCGGCTCCCGTACAATGGCAAACGGGAGAATCAAGCAATTTCTTCGAACAAATAAATCAGGCTAGAAAGGCAGTTGTAAACTTTAGTGGTATAGATAAAGCAGATGCTAAACTAGGAGATGCCGCGGATACAATGAGCAGAATTGCTAAAGGCGAAGAAATATCAGGTTGGTTATCAAAAACACAGTCAAGCATCAGCTCGGCTATGAAGCATGCAGAAAACGCGATAATAAACTCTTCTAAATCTAAGTTTCTAGGTAGGGGTGAAAAAGAAGTAGCTAAATTATTAAGAGAGGCTAACAGAATAGGCAGTTCAGCTAAAAACATAACGGCAATTGATGGCTTGTCTGATCTGTTACTAGAGGCTCAATCTTTTACAGATGAGGCCTTTAAGGGAGCAAGGGAGGGCTTTGTGCCTATTAAGAATCTGATTAAAGCAAAAAGGGGATTCAATGATTTATTCTCTAAGTCTAGCAGCGAAGGATTAAAAGAAGCAGTTACTTCTGGAATAGAAAAAACTATGGAAGATGGCACAGTTAGGATGACCAAAGGAGCCGCAACGGCGATGAAGGATCTAGCTATTGGAGCTGCTGCTCAAAAAGAATTACCAGAAATTGCAAAATATTTAACTATAGCCGATGAGTTTTTTTCTGCATCTAAAAACGTAGAAAGTGTATTTAAGGGTTTAGGCACCAAGTCTCAAATTTTATCAAGGATGGGTATTTATGGGGTACCATATCTTGCCTTTGGACCAGCGGGAGCGACTGCCGCATTGGTGGGTGATTTCGCACGAGTAGTTTATAAGTCAGCTATGCCTAAGGGAGCGTTGAATATGATAAAAAACAATCCTATCCTAAAGAAACATTATGCAGATGCAGGATCTGCTATGATTAAAAATGACGTTCCTTCGTTTTTGAGGTCTACTATAGACCTTATGACAGCTGGTGGAGATAAGCTACAGAAAT
>SLNU01000097.1 GCA_007132865.1 Bacteroidales bacterium
GAAGAAAGGATCGGTAGCCCAAGGAACTGGTGCACCTCCATAGGTTGCCAATGTGTCTATCATAACGTTCAAGAAGTGCTTTGTTGCACGGTTTCCGTCCCAGTTGGTATTGCTGGTAAGCCCATGAAAATCTTCCGACCTCAAAAAGGTAGCATCGCTACTGGATTGAATTATGAAAGTTGTTCCAACCCAACCTTGAGTTTGGTGCCCATGGTGCGCCCAAGCAAAGATCATCTCGGGATTACCCTCATTGTATGCATTATCAGCGGTGAAGTTCCTACGATAATTTGGTGCTAGAGCGTATTTTCCACTGTTTTCAACCAAGTTAACATACGTTACCACATCGGCCCATCTTGGGGTTCCGGTATAAACTTCGGCATTCAGGTACAAACGGGCCAAAAGCATCCACGCAGCTGCCTTATCGGCATTTGGATAGCTAAAGGCAGGTTCGCCAAGGTGAGGTAGAATTTCTTTGAGTTCATTCTCGATAAACTCAAACAGTAATCTCCTACCTGTTGCAAAGTCTTCGCTAAGCTGCCTTGGAAAGAAAGCACCCACTGGATCATCCTCGGTTGTAAACGGAGGGTTTCCAAACAAGTCAAGGTGGTAGAAGAAAGCCAAGGCCCTCAAGAAGCGTGCTTCTGCCCTATACCTATTAACGATTGGAGTGTCAACATCACCAGTCAACCTGATAAAGTCGTTGGCAAATGTAACTGTTAAACCAAGTCGCTGAAAAAGAGCAGTGAGAAACGGGTTCGAACTAGTCCACTGTTGAGTGTTTAGGTCTGATATACCCGTATCGCCCCAAGCGCAAATTGCTTCATCTGTTGGCAGTAACTGCAAGTTCCACAATGCCCTCATGGTGGTAAAGAAATGCGCATCAGGCGCAGCTATGTCGGAGTCTCCACCGCCTTGCCCAGGAATCAAGAAACTTGCGTAAATCTTGGCAAGTGCTCCTTTCAAAACCTGTGGATCATTAGTTAGATCTGCAGCAGTGATAATGTTCGGATCCTGAGGAACGATATCCAAGTCTTTCATGCAAGAAGTAAATACAAATGCAGAAAGAACAAAAATGATTAAATAATTTTTCCTTTTCATATTATCTAAATCTTTAAAAGGTTAAATGCCCAAGCTTATGGCAAACATGAACGTACGTGGCCTTGGATAGAAATTGTTGTCAATTCCACCCCTTACCTCTGGGTCAAGTCCGCTATACTTGGTAACAGTAAACACGTTTTGAACTGTAAAACTCACGCGAGCAGCAACACCCCTGTCAAACTCGGCAATCCTGTAGCCCACGCTCAAGAAATCCATTTTAAGGAATGAGGCATTTTCAACGAAAAAGTCACTAGTGAACTGGCGCTTGATAAAGTTTGTGTTGTTGAGCAATCTTGTTTCGTTACGCCAGTAACCAATTTGATACATTTGGTCAATTGATGCACCTGCAAGAACTCTATTGTAAACATAGTTGCCAATATTTGCTCTCAGGCTCGTTGAAATATCAAAATTCTTGTAGTTGTACCTACCCGAGAAACCCAATACGTAATCGGGAGCAGGGTTCCTATATAAGTACCTACTGTTGAAATTGCTGGGAACATCTCCACCTTCGCCAGAAAGGTCAACGTAAAGACCTTCGATTGGATTTCCGTTTGAATCGTAAACTTGTTGATTCACAAAGAACATAAATGCAGGATGTCCGACCATAGTGGCTTGAATTTGCCCAGAGAACCCGTCTACGTAAAGTATCCTGTAATCTGGATCGTCTGACAATAGAAGCTTGGTTATGGTATTCTTGTTGTGCGAGAAGTTAAAGCCAAGGTTGAGAGATTCGTTCAACCTAGAAATTGGCACAAGATTTAAGCTAACTTCAAAACCACGGTTTTCGAGACTACCAACATTGGTAAACAACCTGTTGGAAAAGTTGCTTCCGGTAGGTATGGTAATGTTGTTAAGTAGGTCGCTGGTTTCGCGGAAATAGTAGTCAATATTAAGTGTAATGCGATCGTTGAACAAGCCAAGGTCAAGACCTATGTTACGTGTTTCGGTCTCTTCCCACTTAATAAGAGCGTCGTAAGCGTTTGGCCTTAGTGTTGAAACATATTCGCCATCAATTAGATAGTAGGCACCAACCGTTGATGCTTGATAGGTTGCCAAAAACGGGAAGAAAGGTCCAATATCTTGCTGGCCTGTAATACCCCAACCCAAACGCACCTTAAACTCGGATAGGTCTCTTATATTTCTGAATAACGATTCTTGGTCAATTCTCCAAGCAAAAGCAACCGATGGGAAAATACCCGACCGTACGCTTTTGTCAAATCGAGACGAGTGGTCGTTACGAACAGTAGCAGTGAGCAAGTATCTGTTGGCAAGAGAATATTGCAAACGGCCAAAGAAAGAAATAAGCTGAAGCTCGTTAATACTGAATGACTCTGATGGTTGCTCTCCTGGCAATGGCACGGCATACCTACTGAAACTTTCGTCTTCGTACCTAAAGCGCTGCCAAGAATAACCTGCTGTAAAGTCGAAGGTACTGGCAAGTGCGCTAAGGTCGGTATTGTAGTTCAAGAAAAAGTCAAGAAGCCTATTATTGCGTGTTGATTTGTAGTTCCTCAACCTATCGCGGAAATTATTTCCAGGTAGAAACCTTGAAGTGTTGTTATTGCCTTCACCCCTTGAAAAGTCACCGGCAAGGTTTAGGTTGGCTTTCAGACCACTGATGAATGGAATCTGGTAATCAAACTGAATGTTACCCACAAACCTGTTTACGTTTGACTTGTTGTCGGCATAAAAGACTTGAGCCACAGGGTTGTGTGTTCCTAAGTTAGCACCGTAGTTCATCCACTGAAAGAAACCTCCCGATTTTGGATTTCCGTCCATAATAGGATGTGCAGGGCTCATTCTTATTGCATTTCCGATGGCTCCTGAGTCACCAAAATTATGAGCAGAGTTCATTGCACGAGCGTTGACGTTTACCCTCAAAGCATCGTTAAAGAAGGTAGGGCTAAGGTTAAACGATCCGGTAATCCTTCTCATATCGGTATTTTTCAGGATACCTACATCGGAGGTATAACCTACAGAAGCCCTGTAAGGCATATTTCCGTGCGACCCAGACAAAGTAAAGTTGTGGTCATGAGAAGCAGCAACCCTGAAAATTTCTTTCTGCCAATTGGTGTTTTCCTGCCCAAGGTAGTTCAAGGTAAACGGGGCAAACAACCCTTCCTGAACATACTTGTAAGCGATTTGCCTCAATTCATCGCCCGAAAACACATCTGTATAGCGTATTGGCGAAGCAACCGAGGTTCTAAAATCGTAGGTAAGTTGCGGTGGCCTTCCGGCAACTCCTTTCTTGGTGGTAATGATAATGACACCATTAGAAGCCCTTGAACCATAGATTGCAGTGGCCGAAGCATCCTTCAAGATTGTAAACGACTCAATATCGTTGGGATTTACAAACGAAAGGAAGTTGGCACTACCACTAACATCGCGGTTTTCGATAGGTACTCCGTCAATAACAAGCAGGGGAGAATTTGAGGCCGAAAGAGAAGAACCACCCCTTATCCTGATTTCGGAACCACTACCGGGGGCTCCACCCGAAGAGGTAATAACAACCCCAGCACTCTTACCAACTAGAAGATCTTGTGCTGAAGTAATCGCCCCTTGATTGAAGTCTCTTGAACTTACCGTGGCAATGGAACCAGTAGCGTCTTCGCGCCTAACAACTCCATACCCAATGATAACGAACTCCGAGAGAAGGCCAACATCGGTTCCTAGTTCGAAGTTGACCGTAATAGTTTGGCCAGCAGCCAGGGTTACCACCTTTGAAACAGGCTCGTAACCAACAAAACTCGCCACAACGTTGTAGGTACCAGCGGGTGCCTGAAAAGAAAACTGACCATCAAGGTCGGTAATCGAACCCGTTGTTGTACCCTCTATCACAACATTGGCACCGGGTAGGGTTTCGTTCATGTCCTTGTCGATGACAACCCCCATGATGGTACCAGTCTGTCCGTACATCCCATGGGAGCTTAGCAGCAGCATGGCCAACGGAACGAGTAGCTTTAGAATTTTTGCCATAAAAAAACAAAATTTAGGTTAGTACTTGATGAATTGAAAAACGGTATGATAATATTAGGACAAAGTTAAGAAATTATTAACAGCAATGTCAACTTTCCAAACTTGATTTTCAACGGATTGGCTTTTTTTTCTGCAAACGTTTGCGAAATCTCTTGCAAATGCCAATACTAATGGCTAAATTTGAAAAATATAACAAGGGTTTTTCTGTTTTTGTTTAAAAAGCACCCCGTTTATCGAGAAGATTTTTATTTCTGCCCTCTTTCTTAAACCATACGAATTCTTATGGGATCAAAACAAAATATTGCATCAATCAGCGACATTGCGAAGGCTCTTGGCATTGCCCCTTCAACTGTGTCTAGGGCACTTAACAACCACCCCGATATTGGTGCTGATACCAGAGAGAGGGTTCACTCATATGCCAAAAAAGTTAACTACAGGCCAAACGCACTAGCGCTTAGTCTTAAAAATCAACGTTCGAGCACCATAGGTATTGTAGTTCCAGAAATTGTGCATCATTTTTTTTCAAGCATAATTGCAGGGATGGAAGACATTGCTTACGCAAAGGGGTACCGATTAATGATATGCCAGTCGAACGAAGAGTACGAGCGAGAAAAAATTAACATTCAAGGTTTAATTGACCACAGGGTTGCAGGCATTATGGTTTCTATGAGCAAAAACACTCTAGATTTCAGCCATTTCAACGAAGCTATGTCGCAAGGAATACCTTTGTTGTTTTTTGACAGAAATTGTCAGCAAATCAACACCGATACCGTAATTACCGACGATTATGGCGGTGCTTATGAAGTTACCAATCATTTGATAAATAAGGGCAGAAGACGAATATTGCACCTTTCGGCGCCGCAAAACTTGTTAATTGCAAGCGAGCGTTTGCTTGGATACACCGATGCTCTAATTAAAAACGGAATAGAACCCGATCATAAATTGGTGCTACACTGCGATACGCCAGATATGGTTGAAGCCAAAAAAGAAGAAATCTTGGATTTACTGCCTAAAATTGATGCAATTTTTGCCGTGAACGACTTTACTGCCATTGCCATAATTCAATTGCTTAACGAAATAGGTGTAAAAGTTCCCGAGCATATTTCTGTTGCCGGCTTTGGCGATGACCCCATTTCCCTTATTGCCAGGCCCCGACTAACAACCGTTGAGCAAAAAGGTTACGATATGGGTTGCGAGGCAGCCACAATTCTTATCAGCCGAATTGAAAACCCCGATTCACCAACTATGGCGCAAACTGTAAGGTTCGAAGCCACCCTCAAGGCGCGAGAGTCAGGGTGAAAGAGAGTGAAGAATTGATAATTACGAATTTCGAATATTATTCAGTAGGCGGAAAGCGGTAGGCGGAAAGCAGATAGAACGATAGAACCCTGCCCGCCAATGGCAACGGCTTTAGCGTGGCAGACGGGGTTAATCGTCAATCAAATAAACTCCTGAGCCCTTAAACTTCTCAACCCATCAACCCCCTTCGCCCCTCGACTTCGCTCGGGGTGACCGCTCAGAGTAACAAATTGCGTATAACGACCTACC
>SLNU01000258.1 GCA_007132865.1 Bacteroidales bacterium
TCTGAACCTCATCGACAGGCGATTTAAGCAGGGTGTTGGCCATCCCTGTGATTGCATTCATCGGGTTGCGGATCTCGTGGCTCAGGTTGGCCAGGAAGGCGGATTTTGCCTGGTTTGCCTGTTCAGCGACCTCCTTGGCCTTGACCAGGTCCTCCTTTTCCCTCCTTTCCGAGATATCACGGGTCACACCCACGATCTCTTCCACCAGGCCGGTTTCCGGACTGCTTACCACCTGGCTGTTGGTTTCCACCCAAAGATACTTCCCATCCTTTTTCCTGACACGATAACTCTCGATCAGGGAGGCACACTTGTTATTGATGAGCGCCTCATGGTTGCTTTGAACATGCTTCAGGTCGTCGGGGTGGACCAGGTGGGAAACTGGTTTGCCAGTCAGCTCCTCCGGTGTATACCCCAGCATCCGTTCGCATGCGGGAGAAACATACAGGAAGGTCTGGTCCCATCGGAACCGGGAAATGATATCGCTGGAATGATCTGCCAGCAAGCGGTATTTCTGTTCGCTTTTTTGCAGGGCAAGACGCGATCCGGCCAGTTCGCGCTGGACTTTCAGGTGGTTCATGGCCTGCATGACCGTAGTCGGCAACATGCTGATGAAATGCTGGTCTTTGATCAAATAATCAAGGGCCCCGAGCTTCATCATGTCCACAGCGATCTTTTCGTCTCCGAAACCGGTAATGATGACAAATGGAATGTCAGGCCGGATTTGCTGAAGAGACCGCACCAGCTGTTCCCCGCTCATGTCTTCAAGGTGGAAGTCTATCAGGAACAAGGTGTCCAGATGACCCTGCTCCCTGACATGCCGCAAGGCATCCTCTCCGCTATAAAAACCCTGAGCGGGGAAAGATATCTTTTGAAGGGATTCACAGATCAGGGCGTTCAGGGCCCTGTCATCCTCAATGACAACCACCCGCAAGGGGGCATCTCCATCACGCACCTGGGATTCTGGCATGGGTCGGTAAAAAATTCAAACAAATATAAAGAAAATCAAGGAAATACAGATCAGAAATCCCGGGAAGGAGGCATGTAGTGGATCTTTTCGAAAAATGCCGCATTGGGCAGCATCCCTTCGGGGTCTGCAGAAAAGATGGGTCTTAAGCGTTCCACAAAGTACATGCTCATCACCGTTTTGTTCTTTGTCAGGATTTTTCCCCTGAAGGTACATATGAAGGCATCGGAAACGGCGTTGAAGGTATCGCGCGAGATGTTTACCCTCCTGATTTCTCCGCTCTGAACCATCAGGCTGGACAGGTTTGCAGCCTTGCCCCAGATATCGTAGGCGAATTTCCTTTTGCCGACCACTCCGGCCACAGCCTCCCCGGTGTGTATCCCCAGACGCAATTGAAAGGGAACGCGACCCTCTTTCACGGTACTTGTTGCCAGGCGGTCCACCGCGCGCTGTATCCAGAGGCCGGCCATGACGATTTTGTAAGGGTTGTACAAGTCCTCCTCCGGCAAGCCACCGGCACACATATAGCAGTCACCTATTGTCTTAATCTTTTCCAGGCCGAGGCTCTCCACAATATCATCGAATTCACCAAAATAGGTATCCAGCTTTCCCACCAGCTCTACAGGCGTGTAGGTGGAGGACCGGTTGGAAAAATTCTCTATATCGGCAAACAGCACACTTACATTGTTGTAGTAACGGGCCTTGACCGAACCGTATGCCAGCAATTCAGCAGCGATCTTTTCCGGAAAAATGTTCATCAGCAAGGAGTTGGCATTGTCCCGCTCCTTCTGTAGCGCTTCTTCCTTCTCCTGCAGCTTTTTTTTCAGGTCCATCACCAGGCTGTTTCCAATAGGGTTATTCTCTCTGCAAGAATACTAAATTTTGGCCATTGTTTCATCTGTTCATTATTTGTTTTTTATAGGTCAGATGGAATCGCATGTGTGAACATATCAGCAGATGGGTAACATTGTGCACATGCTTATTTCATGGAATTTATTTTGAACCAATCTATATTAGCGGGCCGGGGTCGGACGGTTGTTAATTTTTTATAATTTTATCCCCGATGGCTTGATTTTATTGCTATTACGGCATTTATTCCCCTATTATCCGACTGAGCCTCAAATTGTTCTTTAAATATATAGATTGATTGATTCCTTTGGGTTTTTCTGACCAATGCTGGCTTAAATTAACCACAACCTGAACCAACATGAAGTTTTTTTCCCTGTCAAACAAAAAACACCTCCCGGCACTGATACCCATCCTGTTCCTTGTGTTGTGCGGCTTTGTTGTCACGGCGATGGTCGCCCCGGGTCCGCAGGAAGATACCATTCCAGCAGCCACCGAAGTTCCTGCAATGGACGATTTTCAGGAGATCGATGAATTACCGGGCGATACCGCGAATGCTGCCATGGATACCGTGACCACTGCCATGGATACCGTGACCACTGCCATGGATACCGTGACCACTAGCATGGATACCGTGACCACTGCCATGGAGGCTGTTCCCGTTTCGGAGGGGCCATACACACGGTCGGAGCTGCGCAGGGGCGAACGGCTTTTTAAGGGGCTGGTCCCATTTGCAAGCGGCATGCATGATTGCGCTTCCTGCCACTACACCTCCCGCACAGACACCCTGAACTGGAACCCTTCGGCATACGATATGGCCAGGCTGTGGTCGCAGGATGACAGCTACAGCATCCGCCAGAAACTGGCCAACCCGGTGGGGATGCGGATGGTCGCCGACCATGCAGAAATGGCAATCACCCCGCAGGAGGAGAGGCAGCTGGAAGCCTATTTCGAAAGGCTGGCGGAAGCCGGACCCGGGGAGCTGAGAGCCATCCCTGTCAATGCGTTTATTTTCTGGGGGTTTGGACTGCTCATGGCACTGGCAGTGATCGACCTGCTGATTACCCGGAAGGTTCGTGCCAGGGCGTTCCATGTAATCATTATCATAATCGGATTGGTCGTCCACATGCAATATGCCGTGGCCGAGAGCCGGGCCCTGGGCCGCACCCAGGGGTATGAGCCTGACCAGCCCATCAAGTTCTCCCACCTGACCCATGCCGGGGAAAACGAAATCGATTGCAACTACTGCCATACCGTGGCCAATTTCAGCCTGAGCGCAGGCATCCCCTCCAACAACACCTGCCTGAACTGCCACAATGTGATACGGGAGGGAACGAACTCCGGACGTTTTGAGATCAACAAGATTCACCAGGCAGAAGCAAGCGGTGAGGCGGTTCGCTGGATACGCATCCACAAACTGCCCGACCATAGTTATTTCAGCCATGCCCAGCACGTGAACGCCGGCGGGGTGGCCTGCCAGGACTGCCACGGGGCGGTCGAGGAGATGCACCTGATCAGGCAGGTCGAAGACCTCTCAATGGGTTGGTGCCTGACCTGCCACCGGGATACCGGGGTGGACTTTCTGGACAATCCCTATTACAAAATCTTTGAGCGACTGCACGAAGACATCCGTGCCGGGCGCATCGATGCCGTCACAGCTGCCCAGGTAGGCGGGGAAGACTGCATGAAATGCCATTATTAAACGAGACCCACGAACAGGAAAAAGATGGAAAAGAAATACTGGAAAAGCATCGGGGAGGTCCGGCCCTCTAACAGCCAGCAGTCTGACTACAAGGAAGAAGCAGGCCAAGGACCGTCTTCGATCGACCTCCTTGCCAAAAAAACGGACGCCATGCCTGCCTCGCGCAGGGACTTTCTGAAATGGTGCGGCATCAGCTTTGTGTCGGCCACCGTTTTGTCGGCCTGTGAGAACCCGGTCAAAAAGGCCATTCCTTACCTTAACCAGCCTGAAGAGCTGATTCCCGGAAAGGCATCCTGGTATGCCTCCACCTACCTCAGCGGCAATGAATACTGTCCGGTGCTGGTAAAAAGCCGCGACGGGCGTCCGATCAAAATTGAAGGGAACACGCTCTCCTCCATCACCGGAGGAGGCACATCCGCCCGGGTGCAGGCATCTGTACTCAGCCTTTACGACGTTGGTGCCAGGTACAAAACCCCCCTGAAAAACGGGGAAGCCATTTCATGGGAAGAAGCAGACAGGGAAATTCTGACAGGCCTGATGCAGCCCGGCTCAGACGGCAAACGAAAGGTCCTGCTCACCCCCACCCTGCTTAGTCCGGCTACAAAGGCGCTGATCAATGAGGCCATGGAGCGCATTGTCGGACTGGAAACCGTGACGTGGGACGCCGTATCCTATGCAGCCATCAGGCAGGCTCACCTGGTCACCTCGGGCATGGCCGTCATCCCTGGCTATCGTTTTGATGCCGCCGAACTGGTCGTGAGCTTCAGTGCCGATTTTCTGGGCAGCTGGTTATCGCCGGTGGAATTTTCGAGGGCCTGGGCGAAAAACCGCAAACCCGGCAATGAAACGCCAATGTCCCGCCACATACAGTTTGAAAGCCATTTGTCACTTACCGGTGCCAATGCAGACGAACGGATACCTGTTAAACCATCCGACGAACAAAAAATATTGATGGCCCTCTATGACGAAGTGGCCAGTGCAACCGGAAACCCCACCCTGGGAGCCGAAACCATAGATTATGACGTCAGGGCACTGGCAGCTGATATCCTGCAGGGCCATGGTAAAACCCTTGTGGTATGTGGCCACGACCATATCGACATGCAGCTGCTGGTGAACGGCATTAATTATATGGCGGGCAGCTATGGAGCCACGATAGATGACAGCCGCAGCCTGAACATTGGGATGGGCGATGAGCAGGCGTTTGAGCAATTGGTGAGGGATATGCAGGATGGCAATGTGGAGGCCATACTGTTTTACAAGACCAACCCGCTTTACCACAGCCCGGATCCAGAAGCTTTCCTGCAGGGACTGAAAAACACCCCGCTGAGCATTTCCTTTGCAAGTATGAAGGATGAGACCGCTCAGGAATGCACCTATGTGCTTCCGGACCATCACTACCTGGAATCCTGGAACGATGCCGAGTTCAAGGCGGGTCACTTCAGCCTGTGCCAGCCACTGATCCATCCGCTCTTTAAGACCAGGCAGTTCCAGGACAGCCTGCTGGCATGGACCGGAATGGAGGAGGACTTCCATGCCTATCTGCAGCGCCACTGGGATCGTCACATTTTTCCGCAGCAGTCGTTTCACCAGGGCTTCGACAGCTTCTGGGTGGAGGCCCTGCAGTCTGGCGTGCACGACAACCCCCACCTGGGAGGGATACAGCTGAGTTGGACCGGCAATGGATTTGCAGATGCCTTTGATCGCTTGAGAGCATCCTCACGGGAGGCAGGCGAACTGGAGTATAGCCTGTTTACCAACATTGCCCTGGGTGACGGCAGCGATGCCAACAACCCCTGGCTGCAGGAACTTCCCGACCCTGTCAGCTCGGTGACGTGGGACAATTTTGCGGCCATATCACCCGGGCAGGCGGAAACACTTGGACTGCACGAGGGGGATATGCTGCGAATCAATGACCGCATGGAGGTGCCGGTGCTGATCCAGCCCGGCCAGGCACGGGGCTGTATTTCCATCGCGCTGGGTTACGGCAGGACCCATGCCGGCAAAAGCGCCGACAAGCGGGGCGGCAACGCCTTCCTGCTGAGCCGGACAGATGGGCGTGGAAGGTATTTTTCAGGCAAAGTGGAA
>SLNU01000339.1 GCA_007132865.1 Bacteroidales bacterium
ATTTACCCGCGCTTGCAAGGATTTCTTAACAAATTTTAGAGAAAAATAGTTAAGAAAAAAATAAAATGACCCTTGTTTTTTTTAAATATTTGTCGTAACTGCATCAATGAATTTTTCATGGGTTGCGGGTCCGATAAATACCTCCATCTTCCCAAGGCGGGTTCCTCCCGAACCTGCCTGTCCGATGCTCACCGGAAGCCCGTTAATATTCTCCACCACTTCAGGCGGATCCAGTACGCGGTGGGTGTGGCCCCCTATGATGATGTCCGTATGCCTGGTTTGCTGGGCGACCAAATAATCACTTACCCTGTCTGAGTCATACCGGAATCCCAAATGAGACACACAAATGATCAGATCGCATTTTTTCTCTTTTTTCAGCATGTCTTCCATCTCCTGTGCCACATCCACCGGGTCATGGTAGACGGTCTCCCCGTAAAGCTTGCTTCCCACCAGTCCGCGAAGCGATATCCCCAGCCCGTAAATCCCGACGTCGATGCCGTTCCGGTTCAATACCAGGTAAGGGACCGTCTGGTCATGGAGTATGGTTTGGGAAAAATCATAGTTTGAGCAGACAAAAGGGAAGTTGGCATGGGGCAGGACCTTTAGCAATCCGTCCATCCCGTTGTCGAACTCATGGTTCCCCAGTGTGGCGGCCGTGTATCCAAGATGACTCATCAGTACCAACTCCGTCTCACCGCCATACATATTATAATAAGGAGTTCCCTGGAAAAAATCTCCGGCATCCAGCAGCAGGAGTTCCGGGTCCTCCTGCCGGAATTGATTGACCAGGACCGCCCGTCTGGCGTAGCCTCCCATGCCCGCGAAATTCGGGTCATTGGTGGGATAAGGGTCAATGCGGCTATGGGTGTCGTTCGTATGTAAAATGGTGAGCCGCCTTATGCCGCTACCTCCGTAAGCCAGGTGCGGGATTCCTGCCATGGCCCCCAGGCCCGCCAGTCCGGCTACCCGTAAGAAATTTCTTCTGCTGGTTCCGTTCATAGAATAAGGTTTATGCATAAAGGCTTGCCTTTATTTGTTTGCTGGAATGACTTCC
This sequence comes from Bacteroidales bacterium, assembly GCA_007132865.1. The sequence goes on from SLNU01000339.1 coordinate 1,055, forward strand.
AGGAAAAATATTTGAATTTCCCAGGATATCACTCCTGGTAATAAATCCGCCCGTCAAGGCGGGAAGAGACCTTCCGGCCCATGGCATCCTGCTCCTCCATGTGCAGGATGATGGCATCCCTTATCCGCAGGCCCACCACCTCTGTGTTCAGCGGGTCTGCAAAAAAGGACATATTGTCTCCCGAGCCGGCCAGGTAATCAGATGTCAGTACCTTGTAAGTCCGGTCTGGGTCAAATGCCTGTCCCTGCACCAGCACTTCTGCCGGTTCCCGGTCCCTTATTCCTATCTTAATGCCCGAAACCGGTGTTCCGACATTGCGGGAGGCGATGTATTCAAATACCTCCCAGGCCTTTTCCGCACCCAGGGTCAGGACCACCATTTCATTTTCAAAGGGCATCACCTCAAAGACCCTTGACCTGGTCACGGGCCCTTCGGGTATGCTGGTCCGTATCCCCCCGTAATTCAATACACAAAAGTCGATGGGCCTGTCGTCCTCCGGATCATATCGCTCCTGTCCCTTTTCGAGGACCAGGTCGGCGATGAAATTGTTGAGCAGGTCTTCCGGCGTTCCTTTTCTCATCAACTGGGCGGAATGGGCCAGTACCTGGTTCATTTCGGCTTCCAGGCTGGTACGGTAAAGGGCAATGATGGAATCGGTGGCCGGATCAGGTATTGGGGCGGAAATGCTGTCCACTGAAATCAGCTTTCCTTCCGTGGCCTTGCCAACATCGGGAGACTGACAAGCCTGTCCGACGAAAAGAATTGCTAATATAAAGAAATAAAGTAGGTTATGTGATTTAAGCATGGGAATTGGGTTTGCTGTGGGCAAAAAAACAATATTAAGCTTTCTTCCACTAAAAAGCAATCAAAAATCTCGGCTTTTTTTAATTTAGAATCAGATCAGGGTTTTTGTCTGGATTCGCCCTGTTCCAACTTCCTGATCCGGACCCCGTGGAGGTTTTCAAAGGCCGACCACACCTGGTCTGAGATGCTTTGCCGTACAGGGACCACCAGCCTGCAGCTGAGTTCAAACTCCTGGCCCCGCTGGTCCAGTTCAAATTCCTTGATCAGCCGCATCACATCGTTCATGAGCGGGTATTCGAAGCGTATCTCGAAATGGTCCTCCATGATGCGGGTAACGAGGCCGGCATTGTCGAGCGCCTCCTTTGTAGCGCCCTTGTATGCATTGATCAGTCCGCGGACCCCCAGTTTGGTGCCCCCGAAGTACCTGACCACCACGACCAGCACATCGGTGAGGCCGGCGGAAAGAATCTGCCCGTGGATAGGCCTCCCGGCAGTTCCTGAGGGCTCCCCGTCATCGTTGTAACGGTAAACTGATTGGTCCGGTCCGAAAACCCAGGCATAACAATGGTGCCTGGCATCATGGTATTGCTTTTTGATTGCGTCCAGAATCTCCCTGGCCATTTCTTCATTGTCTGCAGGATGGGCCAGGGCGATGAACTTGCTGCCCTTGTCCTTGTAGAGCCCGGTGACAGGGGCTCGGATCGTTTTATAGGTATCATCTTTCATAAGGCTCAGGTTCCCATGGCGATCAGCAGGATCGCGCATAGGGCCAGGACGATGCCGGCCCAGTTGACGGGGGTCAGGCGTTCCCTGAAGAAGAAAAACCCGGACAGGGCAGACAGGCTGACGATGCTGACATTGAAGACCGGAAAAAATACGGAGCTTTCAAAGATACCGAGAGACAGCAAAAAGAAATAGCTGGAGAAAAAGTTCAGGAATCCCAGCCAAATGCCGGCCAGTAGGCTTCGCCCATGTATAGGCTGCTTGTTTTTCAGTGCCTTGCTGAGCAGGATCACGCTGCCGATGACCATGGAAGACACGAATACCGTGCCCAAAAACAACAGGGTTTCACCTTCCCCGACATGGAACATCTGTGCATGCTTGGTCAGGGTGTCATTGGCACCATTTCCCAGAAACAGCAGCACTGGCAGGATCAAAACCCGCTTGTCTATGCGCTGTTCCTGCTTTTTGCGGAAGGTAAGGTAAAAGGCCAGCAGGGAGGCGATGATGCCGGTGAGCTTGAGGACATTCAAAGGTTCCGCATAGGCCATGATGCCCACGCTTACCGGGATGACCACCGACATCTTGCTTGAAACGGATGTGACGGCGATCCCTGCCTTTTGTGCCGAGAGGGCAAAAACCAGAAAAACCAGAATGAATGTAAATCCGATTGCCCCTGCATAGGGAAACCAGCTCCTGAAAGGGAGATCTGAAAAAGCGACCGGTGCGTTGAAAAACAGCAGGCACATAACAGCCGCCACAAAATAGTTTACAGTGATGGCCTGGAGGTTGTCGATCCGGAAGTGTGTGAAAAGCCGGAAACTAATGACGATGGCTGTTGAGAACAGGATGGTAGCTATCAGGTAGATCATAGAACTCAGCGTTTAACCTGGTTTGTGAACCAAAAAAACAATTCCCTGCCGATGGGTATACGTGCCGGTTTGCCTGGTCCGATTACCGGCGCGGGAATCCCTGTCCCGAAAAACTGGGACCCGCAAAACACGCGGGCTTCATCCCACAGGCCTGCATCGATAAACGACTGGATCAGCCGGCGGCCCCCTTCCACAAATACCGATTGCACACCCAGACCGTAAAGGTGTTCCAGTATGCCTGGCAGGGGAGACTGGCTGAAGTCAAGCCTGACAAAACGGGTCGGGCCGGTTGTTTCGCCTGACTTCCTTTCGTTAAAGACAATGGTGGGCTGGCTGTTGTCGAACAGGTGCAGACTTTGCGGCAACCTCAGCCGTCGGTCAATGACCACCCGCAGGGGCTGTTTGCCTGTCCAGTCACGAACATTCAGCCGGGGGTTGTCAAGCAATGCCGTATTGGTGCCGGCCATGATTGCCGGCTCCTCTGAGCGCCATTTGTGCACGAGCATGCGGAGGCGTTCGCTGGTAATCCAGGTGGGGCGGGCTGCCTGGTCCGCTGTCCGCCGTACATCTATGAAACCGTCTGAGGTTTGTGCCCACTTCAGGATGATGTAGGGGCGGTTTTTTTCATGGTATGCGAAGAAGCGCTTGTTCAGGGTTCGGCAATCACTTTCGAGTATTCCCTTTTTTATACGGCAACCCGCTGCCTGCAATGCCTCTATCCCTTTTCCCGCGACCAGTGGATTGGGGTCCCGGGTTCCGATATACACTTTTTTTATCCCATGCCTGAGGATCAGTTCTGTGCAGGGCGGCGTCTTGCCGTGGTGGCTGCAGGGCTCCAGATTCACATACAGGCTGGATTGTGCAAGCAGTGCCGGGTTCCTGACCGAATCGATGGCAGTAACTTCGGCATGCGGTCCTCCAAAAACCTGATGATGGCCTTCCCCGATGATCTTTCCCTCGTGTACAATTACACAGCCGACCATGGGATTGGGGGCCACATTTCCCAGTCCGACTCCCGCCAGGTCCAGACACCTGCGCATATACCATTGATGTTCCCTTGCTTCCAATTGGCGTGGTGTTGACCGGGCAAAGTTAGTATAATAAATCCAGCCTGGCCGCCAAAAATGATCAAATGAAATGGAGTGTAACCTCCTTGAGTAGTTTCTCCTCCAGCATTCTGGCAATCCTTTTTACGACGGTGCGTCGGATCTCCAGTTCCACGGGCAGGTTGGGGTCCTGATGTGCCACATTGACGGCCGTGCCCACCCAAAAGCGGATCTCATCGCTTTCCAGGAACATCCTTATGATGCTGTCAGCCGGACCCTTACCCAGCTCGGTCCGGGGTCCGTATTTTTCCAGAATCGCGGCCACCTTGCTCAGGGTCAGGATCCCTTCGGTGACCAGGTCAATGCCTCCCATTTGGGAAACAGGGGGGAGGTCCGGGTCGTCAAACTCCAGGGTGTCCTCCACCGGAATGCCTAGTTCCCGTCCGATTATGTCTGCGGTCGTTCCCCCGCAGATGATCTTTCTCCCGTGGAAGTCCCTTACGACCCCGGCAAGCTCGCCATCTTTTTCCTTTTCGTAAGGGGGGCCCGAACAGAGGAGCAGTTTACGTGGTTCCCGGAAATAAACCACCGCGCTGCTGATATCATCCTTTGACTGGTAACCGTCGTTGGAGTGTGCATGGTTGACCAGCTGGGTGGAAAGCCTGGCCGCGGAAGTTTCCGGATGGTCCTTCACAAATCGTGTGAGGAAGTCTGTCACATTTTCAAGTCCCCAGCCCAGCAGGTATTTCCCCCGTCCCAAACCGGACTGTGTAATGCCGTCGGTCAGCAATACGATGCGGTCCTCCTTCCTGGCCAGGAATGTACAGGCCTTTATCTCCTTGCCCTGGTTGGCACTGGATTCGAGGGTGATGTTTTGCCATTCCAGCTTCAGGGGGTCTTCTCCGCGCAATACGATGGCATCCGGATTGTCGTAATTGATCACGGTGGTTTGTCCGCTTTCCTCAATATCGACCACGGTAAAGGTCGAATAGGAGATCTTGCGTTCGCTGCAGACAGGAAGGGTGTTCATGATGATCTCCGCGATCTTGTGTGCATCCTTGTGTTCCCTTGTAA
>SLNU01000327.1 GCA_007132865.1 Bacteroidales bacterium
CCCCGGTGAAATTCCCGAATCCGGCGCCCTGGAATCCCATGAAGTTGCCTCCGGTGACGTTGGCAAATCCTGCCCCGGCGAACCCCTGGTGGTTGCCCCCGGTAACGTTGGCAAATCCTGCCCCTGCGAACCCCCGGTAGTTGCCTCCGGTGACGTTGGCAAATCCTGCTCCGGTGAAACCCTGGTGATGGCCTCCGGCGATGTTGGCAAATCCTGCCCCGGTGAAACCCTTAAAACTGCCCCCGCTGATGTTCAGGAAGCCGGAACCACGGAGTGCCTGTACATCGCCTCCGGCCACATTGATAAAACCGGCACCCTGTATTCCCCTGAGGTCCCCGGATACCAGGTTCCCGAAACCGGAAACCTGTACTCCACGGACGTTCCCCCGGGTAATGTTCAGGAAGCCCCCGGCCTCCGCCCCTTCAATGCCTCCGGTAATGCCGGCAAGGATGTTTACGCTCAAGCGGTATGTGTTGTTAATGGCATCGGCCCCGTCAGTACCGATGAATGGGATAAGGCTTAGCTGGAAGTCCTTAACCGGTTTGATTTCCTGATGGTCCGGATCCTGTCCCATCGCTGCGTTTAGAAGCATGGCGATGGCAATTAATGATAAAAATGCCTTGTTCTTCATGGGATTTAAAAAATATTTCTCTGCCGGATTTCAAATATCGTGCCAGCCTGCATTTATAAAAACAAAAAATGGCAGGTTCCGGAAATCAAAGGAATTATAAAAAGCGAATGAACCCGTGGGCCTGTGCGTTTGTTCGAATAGGCAAAGGGATTGACCAAATCGCTTCAAATGATGGATTCCGGATTAAGATTTTATCTTCGGTTGGCGTTGCTGTTATGGGTGATTTGCCTGGGTGGTGCAGCTGCCTATTCCCAAAACTCGCCGGCCCGTACCTCGCCGGCCCGTACCTCGCCGCCCGCTTCCGGTGCCATTGCAGATACCATTCCCTCTCCAGACGTCCGGGAGCTAACGGAAGTGATGGTGACGGCGTTCAATGTGCACAGAAGGCTGCTGGATGTACCGGGTTCGGTAAGCATGATTCCTGCCGCGCAGATCGAGCGGGAAAATCCGGTAACCTTGCTGCCACTGCTCAACCAGGCTTCCGGCGTCTTTGCCCATTCCGGTACCCTGAACACCAGCCGCATCACGATACGGGGCATCGGGGCCCGGGTGCCTTATGCCACCGGGAAAATCCGTGCTTACTTCAACCAGATTCCGCTTACCAATGGCTCCGGGGTATCCATCCTGGAGCATATAGACCCGGCAGTAATCGACCGCATCGAAATCACGAAGGGCCCTGCCTCCAGTGCCTATGGAGCCGGACTGGGAGGTACTGTGAACATCACGGCCCGTCAGCCTGAAGGACGTCCTTCCGGCATTGGGATCCGTACCGAAGCAGGTTCCTTTGGGTTGATGCAGAACAGCATAACCGCCGATCTGGGCAAAGGCCGTTCTGCTTCCAGCCTGGTTTACAGCCGCACACGCAGCGACGGCTTCCGTGAGAACAACCAGTACCGCCGGGATGCGCTGACATCGGTAACGAGCATTACGGCCGGGGAGAACACTTCGCTGACGGCACTGCTGGCCTGGTCTGACATGAAAGGGGAAATCCCCAGCTCGATTGACAGCCTCAGCTTTCAAACCTCTCCGCGGTCGGCAGCCCGGAACTGGCTACGCACCAGGGGATACGAAGATACCCGCAAACTGCTTGCCGGCTTGTCGGGGCGGCATTGGTTTACGGACCAGTTTGCCCTGGATGCCAGCTTGTTCGGGACGGTGCACAATGAAATGGAAATGCGACCCTTTGACGTGCTTTACGAGGACAGGAGCAGCGGTGGGGGCAGGGCGAAAGCAAGTTATTTCATCCGGTCAGACCGGGTCTTGCTGGAGGCCATGGCCGGAGGGGAGTTATTCTTTGAGGGCTTTCAATACAACACCCACGAAAACATCGGAGGGGAAGGCACGCAGGGGATACAACTGAGCGACAACAAGGAATTTATCCGGGCGTTCAACCTGTTTTTGCAGACAGACCTGGAAGTCGGCAGCTTGAATGTTTCCGGTGGAATGAACCTGCATTCGACCAGGATCGATTACCGTGACCTTTTCCGGATCGGGGGCATTGACCGCTCGGCGGTTTATCAATACGGGGCCATTGTTTCTCCCAGAATCAGCGCCAATTACCGCTACCGGCCCTACCAGGCTGTTTTCCTGACCCTGAGCCATGGGTTTTCCCCGCCATCCCTGTCGGAGACCCTCACTCCTGAGGGTTTTATCAATCCTGAGATCCGCCCGGAACGGTCCTGGAACATCGAGGGCGGCCTGCGCGGGAATCTCTGGGGCCACCGTGTGTTCTACGACCTGAATGTATACAGCATGCGGGTGCAGGACCTGCTGGTGGCCGAGCGTGTGGGGGAGGACGCGTGGGTGGGGCGGAATGCCGGTGAATCGTTGCATCGCGGACTGGAACTGGAGGGGGAGTTGGTGCTTATCCGCAGGCCAGGAATCGCACCCTCTCAGGGCTTGTCGACATCCGGGGCTTCCGTGAAACAGCCGGGAAATGCCGGGTCCTGGTGGGAGGCCAGCAGCCTTTCGCTGCGTCCGGTTCTGACCCTCAGTCGGTTCAGGTTTACAGACTTCACAGACCGGGGAGCAGACCATTCCGGGAACCACCTTCCAGGGATTCCTTTTGTAAGCGGACAGCTTTCACTGAACGGGGATTTTAAAGGGGGGATGTACTACTCCGGCGCGGTCCGCTTTGTGGGTGAAATGCCAATGAACGATGCGAATTCCAAGTATTCAGATCCCTATGTGCTGTTCGGACTCTCCCTTGGATACAGGCACAAGCTGGGTCCGGTTTCGCTGGACGCCTACCTGAAGCTGAACAACCTGACGGACCGCCACCATGCTTCCATGATCCTGGTGAATGCACCCACTTTTGGGAATACCCCGCCAAGGTATTATTATCCTGGCATGCCCAGGAACATGACAATCGGATTGGTATTGCAATATGGTTTCTAATCCTAATTGTCATGTGACCCCATTCTTTGCCATAAAAAAAACACAGAATGCGTCCAAAAAATTATTTCAACTCCATATATTGAATATATTTGTGGTCGAAAACCCAATTACAAACCAGGTTCCACATGATCCTTCAAACCCACAGGATATTTCTCAGACCCACCCGGGAGGAGGACCTGGAGCAGATCCTGGAGATTGAGCGTCAGAACGCAAGGTTCATTGGGGAATACAGCCGCGAGAAGCACGGATTCATCATGCATGACCAATCCAAAGTCCACCTTGCGATCTTTGAAAAAGACAGCTGTGAGCTGGTGGGGTACGCCATTCTCGCGGGTTATGGCGATCCGCACAATGCGGTGGAATTCAGGAGGCTGGCTATTTCAAAAAAAGGGCAAGGATTCGGCCGTGATGCCATCAGGCTGATCAAGCGCCTGTGTTTTGAAAAGCTGGGTGTTCACCGTTTTTGGCTGGATGTAATCTCCGATAACTTCCGGGCCGTCAAACTGTATCAGTCAGAAGGGTTCGAAAAGGAAGGTTTGATCAGGGACTGTGTCCGCTCAGGTGAAGAATACCGTTCCATTTGGGTGATGTCGCTGCTGGCACCAGAGTATACCCGCCTCGAACAGGAAGAGCCGGTCCGTCACTAAACCAGGTCAGGCACCCATAACGGCAAGCAAATCCGGCAGTTTTCTACTCATTCCGAAGGGATCGCAGCAATTCCTGCCGCCTGATGCCCTGCCGGCTGATCAGCAGAACCCAGAAAGTTCCGTTCACGAGCAGGAGGCCCAATACACCCGCAAGAAAGCCTGCCGGCATGTTCTGGCTGCCTTCCAGCAGGGGTGGCATTGTAGCCAGCAGGGCGGGCAGGGCCCCTGCCAGGATCCCGGTCAGGAGCAAAAGCAGGTATTCGCCCGCATACAGCCTGACCAGGGTGGGCGTGGAATAGCCGAGGGCTTTGAGCAGGGCCGTTTCACTCTTTCTCTCCAGCATGCTTTTTGCCAGCACTACTGCAAGTCCGATCGTGCCCAGCAGCATGCCAAAGGCCCCCATCAGGAAAAAAATGGCCAGATAGGTATTTTCGACGGTGTTAAAGGCTGCCAGCCTTTCACTTGTAAGGGTCATTTCCCATCCATGGTCGCGGAAAATCATATTCAGTTCGTCCGCCATTGGGGCTTGCAAGTCTGGGCGGCCGGATCCGTCCACCAGGAACACATCCGCGCCAGCCCGTGCGGGGAAGTGTTCCAGGAAATGCCTGTCGGATATAATCACATTCCCCTGAAAGACCGAGTTTTCCAATCCGCCTACCAGCAACAGCTTCACCTCTTCCCCCCCTGCATTCAGATAGGTCAGCGTATCCCCCAGGCGTTTGCCCAGCCCCCACCTTATCACACTCTGATCTGCCACCGCCGGCACGACCCCGTCCATTTGCCTTTCCAGTAACTCCCATGGGTCGCCGTCCCCGGTTATGGCGGCAACAAAGGAAAATCTCCCTTTCAGCCCGGACGGGTCCGTCGCCAGAATGCGGGGGTTCTCCACCATGTTCAGGTTGAGGCAGCTGGCGTCGTCGTCATAGGTTGAATGGAATTGCACAAACCTGGCCTCATGCGGGATACCCAGTTCCAGCCTGGTGTCTGGCAGGTTCAGGTTTCTCAGGACAGGGGAGGCCGTTTCGGCCATGTAAAGGAAGCCTCCGGTTCCCCCCTGGGGAGAAAGGGCATCTGCGGCCAGGTCTTTTCGGTTGGCGGCCGTGACAACGATTACAAAGCTTCCCATTGCCAGCAGGGTGATGATGGTGAAGCTCCGCATGGGGTTTCGCCTGGTGTTATTCCAGCTCAACCGGCTTAGATTAAATGGGTGCTTGCTATGGTCAGGTGATCCGCTCCATGGTTTTACCGGTGCCTGCAGGAAAGCCCATATATACCCCAGCATAGAAAGCAGGAGCAAGCCCCCTGCTGCAAACCATGCAAATACCGAGGAAAAATCATTCTGTATGAAAAGGTAGCCCGCCAGCAAAACAGAGGCGATTCCCAAAAGGACAGACAGCTGACGTAGCCATCCGGTGCGTAAGAGTACAGCAGAACTTTTTAGTGTTCCGTAAACCGGCCGGGCTTCCGGGACCGTCCGGGCTTCGGAGTCCGTCCGTCCGGAGGCCGTCATGGTCCGGATCTTCCAGAATACAACTACCAGCCCGAGCCCGAGCCCGGCTGCCAGTCCGACACCCAATGTCCAGGGATTCACATGCAGCTCCAGCACATCGGTTCGCACGATATCCTGCCAGATACGGTTCAATCCGACAAACACCAGCCTGCTGTACCCAAGCGCGAGGATTCCTCCGATTCCCGCCCCCACCAATGTTACCAGCGCGGCCTCTGCTCCCAGGGCTTGCCTGATGAGTTTTTCAGTGAATCCCAGCGAGGTGAACAGTTGCAGCTGGTCCTTCCTTCTTTGGATCCCGAAGCCCAGCAGCAGTGCCGTCAGCATCAGACCAGCCAGGATGATGAACATGCCCAGTCCGGCGAACAGCTGACTGAA
>SLNU01000071.1 GCA_007132865.1 Bacteroidales bacterium
CCTGCCTCTCTGGACATACTCACACGTGTACACGTGTAAGCAGAGGTCGCAAAAGTTTGATTTCAACCGTTCCTGCTTCGTCCACCAGACTTGCCCGCCCGAAGGCGAGTAGAGGTCCAATGTCCACAGGCGTGAGTTTCCGCGCTGCCCGCGGTACGTAAGGCTAACTTAGGACGTGTTCATGCGTCCATTTTAGTACATATTTGCTCATGATTTTAGTGTCTAGACCACCCTCCTTAGTCTTTTACCTCATTCTCCTGTAATGATGAATACTGATCCGAACGTGGCAATCGCACTTATTAGACCTGCTAGGGCCAAACTGCGCGAATTGACTCTATCAAACTGTGTCAGCCTAGTTGCTAGCACTAACCCTCCTGCTCCGGCTGCTATACCGCCTATGATCGTAAATGTCTGCTGTGCTATTGTCGGCGGTACTGTTGGTTGTGCCATTACCTATAGCCCCCTACAGATTGAGACATACCCACTGCCCATTTAAGTCGCGTAATCTCTCGTCCAATCTTGCATAGGTTTGTGGGCCAGTAATTCCGTCAGCGACTATCCCCATTTCAAGCTGAAATTGTATAATGGCGTTCCGTACTTCTAGGTCGTACTCGCTCGATGCTGTGTCTACATCAATAGGCAGATAGCCGAGAAATCTGAGTGCTTCTCGCAAAGGACGAACGATTATGTCAATATCGTTTTGCCTTAGCGTTCGGCATTCTTCTATCGATATAGCTGTCGGCTCTATACCCGGTACTGGTGGTCTTGGGCTTATGATCGGCGGTTCGATATCCGGTCCAGGTTGGCGTATGATATGGCTAGTGAGCATGCCAATAGGAAGAAGGACTGTTAAGGCCGCAACCACCTGCTTAGTTGTCATATGGTCTTATCTTCCTTCCTACGGCGGTTCGTTTGCTCTGCTCAAGAATCTAATCATCGGAGGCACGATCACAATAGACGTAGCTGCTATCACGATTAGGCGTAAGTCAAAGACCGTAATCTGGCGCAGGAGTGTCCACTGACTGACAATCAAGGCGGCTGTAAATCCTAGTGCTATTCCTAGCACCGTTGGGTTCAGCAGCCATTTGAGCAATACCGGCATAAAGACAGCACCTTTCACCCATCTAGCTCGCAGGATATTCGGTTGCTCTATTTCCGTGATTGTAGCTCTGTTGGGCCACGGTATAATTCCAGCTAGCCCGGCAATCCGTTCGATCCCGAAAGCCATTAGCCCAAGAGCAGAGGTATTTATTCCTATGAAGCTGATTACGCTATTGATTAGGTCTATCACCGGCACGAAGTTGAATACTAAGTCCATCTGTAGCCGTGTGCCTGGCTCTAGCTCTTGTTCTTGCGTTACCAACTGATCCTCTAGTGTAATGAGGTCGGCTCCGATTCCCTGAGCTATAATCTCGGCTGCCATATGTCCAACTCCTAAACAGCCAATCCACTTTCTAGTCTGATAGCGTTATCCAAAAACGCAACGGCCTGGAATGGCATTTCGAGTGCTGCGACTCGCCAATCTCCTAATACGACGATGACATTGAGATCGACACCTGTTTGCCCTGGTGGAATAAGGCCAAACTTAGTTATCCCTAGCACAAATTCCACCGTTCTTTCCTGGCCTGGGTCAACTGCTATACCGTGAACAGTCCCTTGCCAACCGCCGACGACAATGGCTTGATCAATGTCGGCTGCTCGTCCAAAAAAACTAGCTCGGTTGGGGTTAGTCATAAGGTCTACTAGATCCCCCGGCACTGCCCCAGCTACAAGGCCAAACGCTCTAGACACCTCATCGTTATTCCGTACCGTGACGAAAAGCGATACGTTTGTGTGTGATTGATCCGGTGGTAGCACGATCTGTTCTGTTACCTGATTATTTTCTTGTAGCACTAGATTCGGTCTAATATCTGGTGATGACTGACTAGATACTAACCCTTGTCCGTACTTGTCATGAAAGATGGGAAGCATTGTGCTAGCCTCCTACAGTTCATCTATAGCTAGTGGTGGGCCGATCTCCACAATTTCACCGGTAACGACTAGCTGTAACTCGAAGAAATTGTCAATCCAGACCGTATCGTCGAAGGCAAAAGGAGTTACTGCTGGCGCAGGCATAATCGCCGCCGCGATATTGAAAGACCTGACAACCTGATCCCCTGGCACAAGGTCTGGTCCTATGGGAAACCGCCATCGAGTTTCAATACTCACAGGAATCTCTCCCGGTGATCTTCCTGGCAGAAAGACATTCCAAAAGGGTGATGCTTGTTGGAACGGTTGAATCGCAGGCGTGACCTGAAATAGCGCAGGAAGGAAGAACTCTGCTGGTCCTGGATCCATTGGGTTTGCTGCTAGCTCGATGCCTGAATATTCCGCACTAATAGCAACGATCATGGCGAAAAACTCATCTTGCAGCCCTAGGTTATGGACGAATACGCTAAAATCGACGGCGGCATTCCTGGCATCGATAGGTACGTTTGTACCCTCTAGTTGTTGGACCTGGCTCGGGAGTCGATTGCTTAAAATCCCGTTGCTCATTGATCTAATTTGGGCAGTGCATACACTGGCCATGACGATTCTCCTTTCGAGTGCTGTCTATCTTTCGGTTAACGTTAACTCAACGATTTCGGCTTGCGGATCCGGTGTAATAGGCGGCACTGGCGGATCAGGTGGATCAGGAGGTGGGGCCGCAATAACTCGTTGAGTTAGCAGGCCAATAGCTCCGATTGTGACTAATGCTAGCAAAAGTCTGGTACGCATATTGTTCGCCTCCATAACAGGGTATTCAATTCGCATTTTATTTTGCCAACTGCTGCTTCTGCTCTGCTCGTTTTATTCTGGCGATAAGGACTTGAATAGCTCTAGTAATGATATCGTCCCAATCGAGATCAGAATCATAAATATCTGGTGCTGCTCTAGCAATATAGGCTTGCAGGTCGTAATTGAGGTCTTCTTTGACTTGGGGAATATAGCTAGTCGCAGCTTTCTTCCAGGACGTAGGCAGGCCCGAAATATCTTTAGCACGGAATTTGCGACTTAGCAGTACAACTATGTCCTTGTTATCAGCAATAGCCTCTTTAATCTCGTCATCGTACTCGCTAAACAGGTGCCCTATACCCTGAATCAAGAGTCCTTTGGCCAAGATATATCTAGCAGCTATCTTAACTGTCATCAGTCTCATCCTCGACGTTCGTATCTGCCTCGTCGTCGTTGTCCAACGCTAAATCCTCGCCGCAGAAAGAACACTCAGCATCATTGAGATTGATTTCGCGCCCACAGTGAATGCACCATGCCTCTGTCTGATCTTCATTGCTGTCTAGGTTACTGCTTTCAGTTACCCTGCTGCTAGGTTGATCTGCTATAGCATCGGCTTGGATAGCACCTTTTCCTACTAGAGTCTCTATAACTGCCGGGGCTATCGTCTGAAACTGCTCTAGCAGCCGGTTCATGTTTTGTAGCTTCCGTTCTTCTAGTTCTCGATTCGATATTAGCTGCTCACGCCGCCACCTATCTTCATACTCGATCTTCTTTAGCTCTATTTGCAGGCGGCTATCTTCGCCTGCATGTCCACCGAATAGCTCTCTAAGCTTGGACAGTTCGCTAGCTTGCGTCTGTATCTGGGTTAGTGGATCAACCGGTTCACGTTTGACCAAACTTTGAATAGCCTCCGTGATCAGGAAGGCTTGGCTCTCCTTGATAGCTTTGGTCATTTCGTCCTCTGGCTTTTCCTCTGGTTTCTCACGCAGCTTGGCTAAATCTTCTTTCAGGCTTCTTAGCTCGTCTTTAAGGCCGCTTTCCTCGAAGCGATTTGATTGAGCATGTTGCATTTTCAAGGTTTCCAGCAGCATTCCAAATAGGCTTTGTGTTGCCGTCGCCTCAGATGATGAGCTAGATTCCCTGGCTTCGAGCAGCTTTTCCTCGGCTTTAAGTCTTGCCTGGCGTTCTTTCTCTAGCACCTGCATAAGCTGATCCTCTTTGCTAGACCTCATTTCTAGCAGGTCTTTAAGGGTCAGTCCGGCCTCATTTAGTTCACTGAAAGCTGATTCCTTTTTGACAAGATTCTTGAGAATGCTTACGTTATCTGAGTCCTTCTTGCTCTCTGCTAGCTTTTCAACAGCGTTAGCGATAGCTGCGCTAACATCACTGTCCTTATCGGGAATTTGTTGGCCATCCAGCAACTTAGACAGCAAACCGCCCAAAGAAGCAACATCACGACCAAAGTTATCTCTTTTGCTTCTCGCTACAGCCATTTAAGAATCATCCTCCTCGCTATTGCGGTCAGTTTCCTCGTCATGATCAGACGTATCTTCATTGTCGTCTGGTGCCTTACTATCATCAGAATCATCATCGTCATCTGATTCCCAGGGTGACTTAGGTTCCTCCTCATAACGCCTAATGGCATCTGCTAGGCCGTCTCCCCAGGGTAGCATGCTATTTGTTACTGACCGGTAGAATAGAGCAAGGTGCAGGATAAAATGCGAGAAGGTCTGCTGGTCATCGACCTTATATGCCTCGGGCATAAACCCCATCGATTGGACAAAGGTTTCGTAGACATAAGGGTGTATGCTGACCTCTGTTTTTAGGACTCGACCTGTTGTTGTCGCCGCAAAGGACCGTTTGCTAAACTTGCTAGGGGGCATACTGTTTTGCAGTCCGGCATACTTCTCGTCCCATCCTTTGGCAAAGGCTTCTTTGGCGTTAGCGGCCACCTCGCCTGTCTCGGTGTTGATATAATGGTCTATGCCGTGCTTTTTCTCCGGGAACATATTGCAGTGAGGCAGCATGTAATTGGGCGGTATTTCATCCCCACATTTGCAGACAATCCTGATCGGGGATGGAGGGCCTGGGCCTTGTTTCTTTTTTGCGCCCGATTTCGTGCTAGACTTTTTTTTGGAAGGCATAGGTGCTCCTTTCTGCTATGTGCTAGTCGTTTCAAACACCAACAAAGTATTCCCGAATAATAGCCGTATTCCAGACCTCTATCCAGGCTCCCTGACCGCCATCTGCTAGCGGATTCCAGGTGCCCACAATGAATAACAGGTTGTGTGGGTGTGGCCACATATTCAGCGTTACATCGGACTCCCATTGTAAATCCATTCTTTCGCCAGCTAGCATATTAAGGCGAATAGGATTGAACCGGCTGCTGTGTGGACCAATGCTAGCACTCATCCTATTGGCATAGTTCACAAATGTAGGGTTAATCCAGAAGGTGCGCCCCGGCGTATCGGTGCGGATACGCCAAACGTCGAATTGTAGTCGCTCTCGGTCATACTGTGAAGTTGGTCCCAGAAAGTTTCCGGCACCGGCACTAGTTGTACTATAGGCAATCAGGCCAAAGTCAATAGTTACGTCAACCCCTGTATCGTTCCTGATCCCAGTTAATGCGGCTCCCCCAATCAGGAAATTGGAGTCAGTTCTTTCCCACTCGAATCTGCGAAATTCGCCCGGCAGTGCCACAAATTCTATGTCTGGCTCAATCCCACCAATAAGCTCGATGGATTGCCTCCTAAACCCTGCATCGTCGAGCGTGATAACTTGACTAGTACCA
>SLNU01000019.1 GCA_007132865.1 Bacteroidales bacterium
AAGCTACGAGCAAATTACCCGCTTGAGCCAATGATTCCAGCCTTGCCTGCCTTGCCCTTTCCCTCTCGGCCATATCTGCTGCCCGATCTTTGTTTTTCTCGGCCTGTTCAAGTTCCCGTTCCGCTATTTCCAACCTGTTTGCGTGGCCCTCTTTTGCAAGCTTCAATTCCTCCTCGTATGCCTTTCGTGCGCTATCAACCTCTTGCTCCGATGCCCTTACGGCTGCATCAGCCTGTTGCTGCCTTGCCTGAATAATCATCGATATATTGTCCAACGCAAATTGTACGCTATCCCGAACCAACTCCTTCGTATTATCCGACATTTTAATACCGACCAACTCCCAAAAGTCTTCTGGCCGGTCTTTCCCCATTTCGTCAATCTTGCGTTGCGTTTCAAGTATGAGGTTTTCTACAATAGCTACCTCCGTCTCCGTCATCAATTCCCCATACTGTTGTTGAAGTTTAAGCCGCTCGGTGTAGTATTCCAAATCCTGTTTAAGACGGAAGCGCTGTTGTTCGGCTTGTGTCCTTGCCATTACATTGAACTCGCTTTCCTCCAAAACAAGGCGGTCATTAAGTGCCTGTTCTGCCGCTTGCATTTCTGCGTGTCTACGCTCCCGCTCGGCCTCTGCCCTGATTTCCTCTCTCTTGCGTTCAATATCTATCAACTCATCTGTGTACCATTGCTCAATTGCCAACAACAATTCTTTATCCTCACCAGCCAACGCCTTCCGGTCTTCATATACTTGGCGCAACTCGGTCAAACGTTTTTGTTCTTCCGTTTGTGTAAGTTCAAGCAATAAATCAAACCGCTCTTTTTCCCGGTCGTATAGCCATTGATAATGATCGTCTGCTATTTGTCGGATTTCTCTGTTAGCACGCTCCATTATCAATTCCCGCTGTTTTGGGTCTTCCACGGTTTCCAATTCCATAGCAGCCAGTTCTTTTACTTGCTGCTGTCGAATATTCATATATTTCAACGCTGCACGCTCCCGGTCTTTATCAGTCTTTGCATCATCCCGTGCTTGCTCTGCACGCAACACCGCCAATTCAAGCGTTGCCCTTTTTTCGGATATTAACTTTTCTCTTGCTGCTGCCTTTTCTGACTCCATGCGTTCACGTATGCGCCGTTGCTCGTTCGTGTGGTGAACATCCAACGAGTGTTCAATATCCTCGACAGATTCTCGCATGTTGGAATAATGTTCCCGTGCTTTTTGAAGCTTCTCTCTTTGTTCGGCCAACTCCTCCTCGCTCTTATTCATTTCCTGCATAAGCGCAAGCACACGGCTTTGCTCCAGCATCTGTTGGCGTGCTATCTCTGTTCGGTGTTTGGCGTTGCGCAGTAACGCTTCCATGAGGCCTTTTTCTGCCTTTTCAATATCCTCCGTTGCAGCCCCGGAAGCCTTTAACAACTCAATGCGCCTTTTTTCGGCTTTTTCATAGCGTTCAATAGCTGAAGTTGCCAACTCCATTTCGAGGTTCAACCTGCGCTGTGTTTGTGTAGTTTTTTCAAGTTCTGATTGTAACCCGCCAGCCTCTTTGCTCACTAATCCAAACATTCTGCCGACACTCCGAAACAAATTGACAACACGCTCCCAATGCCGAATAAGTACAACCACCACCCCAACTATTGCTCCAATTATTGCCAACAACCACCCAAACACAGGTATTCCATATACAGCCCGGGAAAACGCCCTTACTGCTACCGTCCAAGCAACAGTAGCCCCGGTAGCTGCTGTCTTTGCAACGGTAGCCCCCGTTGCCGCTGCTGTTGTTTGCGTGGTTGCAACGGCTTGTGCCCTTTGTGCCCGCACATTGAGCCATGTCTGTACAGCATTGTACTTTTTGACCGCCGTTTCCTTTGCCCAAATAACGATGCCTTTTATTTTTGTTGCAAGAACACGAACATGCCCCTTATGATACACTTGCTCAAGTTGCTGTAATGCAGTAGTGACAGCCATCATTGAGTAAATGTTCTGCTGCACGGTTTGTAGGTGTTTGCTCTCTATTCCAAGCAAATTGAACGAACCCGCAACCAACTGTACGCTTGCCGCTGCCCCACGTGCCGAGCCGCTAATCATTTCAAAGGTGTCCATTCCGTGCGCCTCAACCTCATACCTGTATTTTTGCATACGGTCGGTCAACTCCCCAATGGCTATCTCTACATCTTTGATTTCATCTTGGCTGAGGCCTTCAAAGGGCATTGCTTTGAGTTGTTGTAGTTCTTGCTGCATTTCCCGCATAGACATCGTTGCGTTCCGTATGCCTTCTGCATATTGCCCCACTTTCAATTGATGCTGTCCGGTGGCCTGTTGCATGCGGGTCATTTGCGCATAAATTGCCCGTGCTTGCCTTTCCATAGCACGGCCCTCCTCCGTATTATGCCTTTGCTCATGGCTCATTTCGTTGAGTTCTTTTTTCATGAGCCTGTAACGTGCCGACAGTTGGGTGTAGCTGCCTTCTTGCGACCGGGATATTTGAGCATTTGCCTGAGCCTCAATATTCATTTCTCGCTGCTCGTATCGCAGTTGTTGTAACTGCTGGGCTGCCTCTTTTCCTTGCTGTGTTTTCAGCCGGTCGATTTGTGCTTCAATACGTGATGCTTGGTTTTTCTCGGTTATCAACTGCCGCATATTTGCCAACTGCCGTTCTTGCTCTTTACCGTGCTTTGTTTGCATTTGTGATAGTTGGGCTGCTGTGCGTGATGTTTGGTTGTTTTTTTGCTGTTGTGCCTGTACTTCGGCAAGTTGTTTTGCAACAATGCCTTGTGACTTTTCCAAACGCTCTTTAGCAGCCGCCAAAGCTTTTACTTCTTTTGCGCTCGCTTGTAAAACCTTTCGGCCTTCTTCCTGAGTTACGTTCGCCTTTTGCGTTGATTGCTGGATATCTTTGGCTGATTTTGTAACCGCCTTGCCAATGTTTTGCATATACTTCTCCATTGACTGAAGCTGCTTTATCAACTCCCGAATAACCCCATCATCTTCGAACAGGTCGCTTGCTTTTATTGGATTTTCTGCCATGTTTCACTACTGCGTTATAGAACTCAAAAACTGTCATTTGTTTTGCCTGTAACCCTTGTGAACTGATATAAAAGCAGGCATCCTCAAACGCTTTAATAAACAACCGCTCCGCTGACTGCTGCCCCGCAAACAATATCGGGTTTGAAAAAATAAGCAGTCTGTCTTCTATCTTTTTGCTGTTCGTTTCTTTTCCGGTTATTATTTCCTCGCATAATGCAAGAACGTATTCCTTCATTTTCAGGTAAAACATCTTGCTCTGCACATCATCAAATTTCCCTGGCCAATACGTATTCAAGCCATTCCTACTTTTTTTTTTACCCCATCTATCATTCTGTCAAGCCACCTGCGACTTAGATTTTTGTGTAACCTGTCACGAAGTGCGCTATTGCCTTCGTCTGACAAATCCGTATGTGCCTTGCCATTAACCGAATATACCAACGCACAAAACGCAAGGTCTTTTGGGGTAATGCACTCCATAACATACCGGACGTTTTGCCGAAGGTTTTGCGCTTCTATGGCTGCCTTTTCATACAATTTGTTTTCAATGTATGTTTGAATTCTTGCCGCATGCCTGTCTGCGTCTTCTACTGTCGAACCTATACCGGCATCAATCAGCAAAAACCTCTGAAAAACATTAAAGCGAACCACCGGCAACTCCAATATGTCGCCATCATAATATTCAATCACTAACCCGCCAACCTTTACTTTTTTCATACTGCTGGTATGTTTTTGATTCTCGATGTAAATGTAAGCTGTCCTTCAAACCTCACCGCTCCATACGGATAAAGCAAATACTTTTCCTGATATCCCTCCTGCATGTACTGTGCAAAAACATCTCTTGCCCCTTCGGATATTCCCTCTATCGTGTAACTGCCATTGACAATGCTTATTTTTTCGGTCAGCAGCGTCAGGATTTCCTCTTTTATGGCCTCTGTTTCGACTGCGGCCGAATCCGGATATATTTTCGCAATATTGAACCAAAACACAAGCCCATACCGGGCACGGATTAACGCATGGCTGCCCTTTGACCATTTGGCAAATGTGTATTTTGGTGCTATGTCAAAAAAACAATAATTGCCAAGCGTGTCGTCTGGCATTACGTATTTGTATTCGCTGCCAATGTAAATGGCGGGAATGGATTTGCCCCCGTGCTTTATTTCAACCACCTTGCCGCAAGAATAATCAAGCCACGTCAGGCCTGCCTTAATCTTTGCCTGTAACTCTGATAGCACCAAGTCTATCATTCGTGGATTTGTTGGAACTGGAATACTCATGTCAATGCGGCTTTTACAAACACTTTATACAACTCCGGCAATAGCATTTCCTCTTTGATAACTTGTAAATGTTCGTCTGTTAGTGCCATCACCCCATCGCCATATCGTGTCTTCAACTTTTCTGTCTTCTCATCTGTTGCCACAATTTCAAACTCTTGTTTTGACACTTCTATGCGAAACGATTTATGAAATGCGCCGGTATCACGCAATGTAACCCTGTCAGTAGGTTGCCCTTTGGCCTTTTTGATTTTGATTGTCACAGGTGAGTAGGGGTCATACTCCGCAATGATTTTGCCGTCCGACCCCCTTCTGCCTTCTCCATACAACTGTTCTTCCGTTACGTATGTAACAATTTCTTGCTGTCTGTTCTCAACAACCTCAAGAATTGTCCGTCCCGGGTTAAACTCTTGCAAAGCACGTATTTTGTCCTTGATGCGCTTCATATTGTGCCATATCTGAGGCTTTTCCTTTTTTTGCTGAATACCAGATTGTCCAGTTTATTCGTGTCCAGAACAATCCCTTTCAACACCTGCTCATATTCGTATTTCAACCCTGACTTCTTAACAGACGTGCTATCACCGTCTATCTCGTACAGTATCTCCATTTTCTTAAACGCAATACCTTCTTTGCCAATGCGTGATTCCGGGTTAAAAGCCATTGTACGCAGAATATTGATAGCAACCTGTTTAGCAATCAAATCCTGCAATTGATGTTTTTGGTCAATCAAAAAGTCGGTAAAGTCCGTTGTTGCGTTAAGATGCAGATTGATTCCGGATGTTTGATTTTGCTCATACCGCTCCCCATCCTTTTCAACGTATGGTGCTGCGGCAAGGTAGCGTCCAAAATATAACTGATATTGATCCGACACAATGGCCTTTGTTTCTACCGCAGGCTGTATGGATATGTAGTAAGTGCCGCCTTGCTTGTCCAGTTTCCAGTTAAGCGTATGCCATTTGATACGGTTTGCATCAGATTGTATTGTTGTTTCTTGAAGGGTTTGGTTGGTGCTGTTATGTTCGAGTGTTATTGTAACATCGGTGGTTGTTTTTAGCCAGATACCGATGCGCTGTATGTTTGCCACGATACCAAATGCGGGCAACAATCGTAGTGCGACCCCGTGTTTTTCTCCTGCTTTGATTTCGATAGTGCCTTCGTGCTTCATGTCATACAGCACTTTATTCTGCAATATCCCACTTGCCGCTTGCGATGCAAGTTTTTCTGTAAGCAGGCGTTGTAC
>SLNU01000130.1 GCA_007132865.1 Bacteroidales bacterium
AGACAGGCAATGAGTTGCTGATACTGGACTCCAGCAATGAGGGGGTGGCTATACGGGAGGTTACCAGGTTGTCCAATCTCCACGCTGTTTCGCTATTGCTTGGGTTTTCCGCTTACCGGATCAACAGAGATCAGGCAGACATCCTGTCGGTTTTTTCCTATGCCATGGAGCAGCTCGGCAAACCATATGATTACGACCTGTTGCTGGACGACAGCAGGGCGGTTTATTGCTCGGAGCTGTTGTACCATGGATTGAACCGGATAGGGATAGAACTTTCCCTGTCAGAACCGGTCGTTGGCCGGAACGTGGTTTCTCCCAACATGGCTGTGGAGTACATCCAGCTGTTCGGGATTCCTGCCGGGGAATTTACCAGGGTACTGCTGCTGGAGAAGGAAGATGGCAAAATTATTAACCTGGTATCGGACCATCTCTCCATGGATTAACGCAACCAGTCCAGGGCCGTTTCAAGGATGCTGTCTACGCCGTGCATCTCTTCGATGGACTGCATGTTTCGGCGGATGTCGACAGGAATGCCGGTTTCAATATGATCCCCTTCAGGCGTCAGGGTCTGGGTGGAGGAGAAGCGGTATTTCCAGCCATTAGGCAGTTCCCCGAACACAGGTATTCCCCCACCTCCGCCGGTCTGGTCTCCGATCAAAACGGCATGGGGCATGACCCGCATCATCTGGGCAAAAAAGCTGGAAGCACTGTACGACCTCCGATTTACCACCACCACCACGGGTCCGACAAAACGCATCCCCTGCCTTGGGGCCACCGACAATGGCCGCCAATGTGAGAAGTCTTCCGGACCAGGTCCGGTTTTAATCCGGTCATGGGCATAGATGTATGTTCTGTCAGCAAAGCCGGCCGCCAGGCGGCCGGCATTCTGCAGGCTTCCACCCCCGTTGTGGCGTATGTCTATAATCACTCCCTTTAAGCCTTCGGCCCGCAGCATAAGCTGATCCAGGTGTGACTGCGTGATCTCATCCCCGAAAGACCGGTAGTTTACATATAGCACAGAGTCGATCACCTGGTTCAGCAAGGGCCCCGTGATTCGGAAACTCGTCCCCAGGTAACGCTTTTCAATAATACTTTGGTTGTAATTGGGCGGATGTCCCTGGAACCATTCCCAGTTCCGGCTGCGGTCAAAGGAGCTGGTCAGGTTCACATGGCCGTCTCTCAGCTCATACAACATGTCTGACAATAGCTTGAACAATGCCTGATCATCCATGCCTGGATGTACCTTGGTGCGGAACGTATTTCCAACGGCTACCCAGTCAATGTCTTTTACTTCAAACAGGGCATACCTTTTGTAAACATCCTCCCACAGGTATTCAAACACATTTTCCGGGTCTGCTGAAGGGTCAGGGGCCAACAGGTGTTTCTCGCACGAAAGGAATGGCAGCGCCGACCCCAGCATGATGACATGGGTAAGAACGACCTTGAATAGCTTTTTTCTGTTCATAAGCCCGCCTGTATGCCCAAATACCAATTCCCCCGGCTTTTGGTCAGCCGGTGGGCACCGTCGAGCCGTGTATACCCATATTTATATCCAAGGCTCAACAGGTTACCCGTCCCAAGTTGATACTGCAGCCTGGGCCAGATCCCGATGTTCCACGCACGACCCGGGTGGAACCACTCCACCGACTGTCGAAAAACATCCAGTCCGCCAACCGTCTCCACCTCATAGCCCTTGGGGGCTTGTGATACATAGGAGGACTGCATGACAAAGCCGAGGAGCTGCATATGCGCGATTGCCTGTATTGAAAAGGAGCGCCCGAACAGGCTGAAGGGATGCCGGAACCTCGCTGCCGGCCCAAAGGATGTTACATAGTCGAAGCGGTTGTTGAAATTGTTTACCGATTCATTGTTCCTGACGCTGAATTCGTTGTTGTTTGACCACCCCCAATGCAGGCCTTTTCCGGGTTCTTTCCCGTCATGGAAAAAATGAAAAACCATGATTCCGGCCGAATGGACATCCATGCCGCTGCCAAACCGATTATTCAGGGAGCTCCGGGAGTAATATACATCTAGAAGGTCAGACCTAGCCTCCGTTTCCCGGATATAGGACGCATAGCCTGAGATGCCCGCTCCGGCAAACAGCAGCGGGGAAAACCCCGGATCGCGCTCGGCCGAAACAAGCATGCCGGCACTTAGCTCCAGCCTTCGGTCTGCCTGTCCGACCCCTATAAAAGAATAAAAGAAAAACAGGGACATTAACAATATGCTCCTGGTATGAAAACCAGAATTGAAAACATTTATATCTTTAAGCTCACGCATTGCATTCATTGAAGTCCAAAATTACATTTTTTAAGGAAGACAAGAAGAACCAAGGGTAAATCCTGATGAAGAATGAGTTCAATTCCATCCTCCATGAAAGCGAGGAGTGGTTCCGCATCCTGGCCGACTCCACCTCCACGGCCATATTTATCTACCAGGGGGAAAAATTCGTATATGTAAACCAGGCCACCACCTTTATCACCGGCTATTCCAGCGAGGAGATGCTGCAGTCCCTGAAACTGTGGGACATTGCCCATCCTGACCACCGGGAGCTGGTTATGCAGCGTGCGCTTGCCCGGCAGAAAGGGGAGGACGTCCCCTTTCATTATGAGCTGAAAATACAATGCAAAAACAGAAATACCAAGTGGCTGGATATGACCGTGGGATTCATCGACTGGAAGAGCAACCAGGCAATCATCGGTTCGGCCATTGACATCACCGAACGCAAGGAGGCAGTGGCCCGGCTGGCTGAAAGCGAAAAGGAACACCGGGCCATTCTGCAAAACCTACCGGGCTACATTTACCGGCTCCAAATGTCGCCCGACGGCACATTGAAATACCTTTACACCAGTGAAGGGGTGCGCATGTTCGGTCTTAGCCCGGAGGAGGTGGCCGAAGACCCGGAAAAACTCATTGGACAGATTCACCCGGATGATTATAAGGAGGTAATGGAAAGCAGCATTCTTGCGGCGGAGGAAATGAGACCATGGCATATGCAGTTCCGCATGAACTTGCCCGGCGGACGAACCATCTGGCTCGAGGCCAACGACACCCCGGAAAAGCTTGCCGACGGGACCATCATATGGACAGGATACGGCAGCGACATTACCGAAAAACGGAAAGCCGAAGAGGCCATCGCCTATGAAATACGCTTTCAGCAGCTGGTAACTGAAATATCATCCGACTTTATCCTGGTAAACAGCCAGAACCTTAATGACAAGATCAACGCCATGCTGGAAAAGATCGGCGTGTTCTTCGAGGTGGATCGATCCTGCCTGTTCCTGTTCTCTGAAGACCGCCAGACCATGACCAACACCCATGAATGGTGCGGACCGGGGACCTCTCCGCAGATTCAGAATAACCAGAAGATGCCGCAGGAGAAATTCGGATGGTTGGTCAGCCGGATCAACAAGCCGGAAGCCGTGCACATTCCCGATGTGGAGGCGCTTCCCCCTGAGGCAGCCGCGGAAAGGGAAGAATTCAGGCAGCAGGAGATTAAATCCCTGCTGACGGTCCCATTCTTTGACCAGGATGGGGTCAAGGGCTTCTTCGGGTTTGACAGCGTGAGGCAAACCCGGAGCTGGGAGCCTTACCATATCAACTTTCTGCAGGTACTGGCAAACATCCTGTCGGATGCCATGACGAAGGCCTCGGCCGAGGTGGCGCTGATTCGTGCAAAAGAACAGGCCGAAGAGGCCAACCTGGCCAAATCCCGGTTTCTTGCCAATATGAGCCATGAAATACGCACCCCGCTGAATGGGGTGATCGGCTTCAACGAGCTGCTGAAGAATACCCCCCTGAGCAAGGTGCAAAAGCAGTACCTGGACAATGTGACTACATCTGCCCATGCCTTGCTGGACACAATCAACGACATCCTGGATTTTTCCAAGATCGAGGCCGGCAAGCTGGAACTTGACCCGGTAAGGACCGACATCGTGAAGCTTTGCGGACAGGCGGCAGACATCATCAGACATCAGGCCGGTAGCAAAGGACTGGAACTGCTTCTGAATCTTCAGCCTGACATGCCCAGGTATGCATGGGTGGACCCGCTCAGGCTTAAACAAATCCTGGTCAACCTGCTCGGCAATGCCGTAAAGTTCACCCTAAAGGGAGAAATTGAGTTAAAGGCCGGATTCCGGGAAGCAGGGAACGGGAAAGGCCTATTCAGTTTTTCGGTCAGGGACACCGGGATTGGTATAAGTAAGGTTCAGCAAGTCAATCTTTTCCAGGCATTTACACAGGCCGATGCGTCCATAACCAGAAAGTTTGGGGGGACCGGGCTCGGACTGACTATAAGCGGACTGCTGGCCGGGAAAATGGACAGCCAAATCCACCTGGAAAGCGAGGAAGGCAAAGGCTCGACTTTCTCCTTCGAAATAGAATCTGCCCACGAGTCAGGTGAACCGGTCCCGGCAAAGGATGAGATGAAAGCCGACAGCCAGTGGGATGTGCCCGCAAACAAAGCCTTGCCCGGGAAAAAGCGCACCATCCTTGTGGCCGAGGATGCACCGATCAACATGGCCCTGGCCAGGGAACTAATCAGCATTTTGCTGCCCGGCTCGGTGGTCATCGAGGCAGTCAACGGCAATGAGGCAGTTGAACTGACCAGGGAAAAAAAGCCCGACCTGGTGTTGATGGACCTCCAAATGCCCGAACTTGATGGTATTCAGGCCACCAGGCAGATCCGGGAGCAAGAGGCGGGCACCCGCAGACACATTCCGGTCTTTGCACTAACCGCACTGGCTGTAAAAGGACAGGAAGAGATATGCCTGGAGGCCGGAATGGATGAGTACGTGACCAAGCCAATTGACGCGAATCAGCTGATCAGACTGATTCGCAGGTATCTCCCGGATGCCCCGGATGAAGGGCAGGACTCCCTTCACTTTGACAGGCAGGAGCTACTCGAGCGGATGGGTCAGGACAGTAACGCGGCGGGAAGAATCCTGCAAAGTGCACGCAAGCAGCTTTCCAGCTATATTTATGCACTGGCAACAGCTGCCGGGAAAAGGGAAGCAGCGGAAATCTCACGGCTTGCACATAAGATCAAGGGGGTTGCCCTGAACCTGAGTTTCCCTGTTTTGGCTGACCTGGCTCGACAATTTGAACAATCCCCCGATATGCCGCAAGAAGCGCTTGCACACTGCCTGGAAGCCCTGCTGCAGGAGTGGGAACTCGTGCTGCAGGAGGTAGAAGAATCCGGTCTTTCCTAACTCCCGCTGATAAGTCGGGAAATCTTCTCCAAAGGAACGTTGCCTGCCATCGAGGTGACAGCATCCTCATCACCAATGCCCTTGAATTCAAGGGTCATCAGCGAAGACCCGAACGGAATCTGGACATCGTACGACACCTCCCCGCCTGTCCCTTCATTTTTTTGAAGCAAAGCCCTGTAGCCGCCCACACGGATCCGCTTCTGGTTGGAGTCGGATGCGATAAGGGGTAGGGCAAGTATTGTGTTGATGCCGGCCAGCAGCGGGGAGTCGGCCACCAGCTGCACGCTGACCGAGGCACCTC
>SLNU01000181.1 GCA_007132865.1 Bacteroidales bacterium
AAGACTCGAACTTGCACGGCCTTGCGGCCACTACCCCCTCAAAGTAGCGTGTCTACCAATTTCACCACCTGGGCATGAGGCTTGTTAAAAGGTTTGGCAAAAGTACTAAAATTCTTTTTTACTTTTACCAAAAAATCCGGCCATTCCTCAAAAAACGCAGTCAGTATTGATCATCCGGAGAGGGAAGCCACTTATAACCAATAGCATGCAAGACAATTCCGTTGAAGATATCAGCAAATCCAGGCCAGTATTGGAGTTTTTGACCGTGGCTAACGAGTATTGCCTGTTTTTTGAAAGAGCCGACACCTTTTCCATAGGTGACATCCTAAGTTATTTTCAAAAAATGGCGCCGCTGCTTTATTTAAAAGGCTGCACACTGCCCGTGGTAGAAATCACCGATGCATCCTTTAACGAAAGGTTCGTCATGGAAGAGCAGTGGGAAGAAGTGTTCAAAACCCTGCGGGAAAAATTTGGCGCAGATGATGTATTTTTTTACCTCGACCACAACTCAGATAGCGTGGAGGCCAGCCTGAGCGATAAATTGGCCGATATTTACCAGGACATGAAGGATTTTGTCCTGCTCTTCCAGAAAAACCATCAGTATGCCAAAGAATGTGCGGTAGCGGAGATCCTGGCCCTGTTACCCGGCCGCTGGGGCCCTGCCCTGATTCATGCGCTCAATGCATGCCACCATCTCCTTTACCGTGACCTGATCGATCCCGACTTGCTAAATCAGGATGGCATCGATTTTGATTAACAAATCCAGCTTTTCTTTGTTATGATAAGAAACTGACCCATGCAAAACAATAATCGCCGTATTTTCAGTATAAATCCCCGGGCTTTGACAGGCAGGCGGATAGCGGCCGTTGCCATGGCCTTTCTGCTGTCCCTTGCCGGCTTATCTGGTGCTCCTCTGAACACCATGGACGCAGAGGGCTACCGGATCGAAATCTCAGTCAGGGGATTGTCTGATGAGGAGTGTTACCTGGCCTATCATTTCGGGGACAGGCAGTTCCTGAAGGATACAGTTTATTCCGACCCCCAGGGCCATTTTGTTTTTGAAGGACCGGAAAAACTCGATCCGGGCATGTATATGGTGGTTTTGCCCGGGCAGCACTATTTTGAAATCCTTGTAGACCACAACCAGCACTTCTCTGTAGAAACCCAGCTGAACAGGCTGGTTGAATCCATGGCATTTTCCGGCTCACCTGACAACCAGGGGTTCTATGAATATCTGCGCTTCCTGAATATGCAAAGACCTGAAATGATGAGCCTAAGGGAGGAGATGAACAATCCCGGCACCCCGGCAGACAGGCTGGCCGAACTGAGGGAAAGGATGGATTCGGTCAATGGCTTGATTCGCAGGCAGCAGGATCAATATATGGAGGCCTTTCCCGACGGATTATTTTCGGCCATATTGCTGGCCCAGCGTGATCCGGAGGTACCCGAAAGCCTCATGGGCGGGGCCCAGGACCAAATCAGACAGTTTTTTATTGAAAACTACTGGCGAAATATGGACTTCAGCGATGATCGCCTGCTAAGGACACCTGTATACCATAATCTTTTAAGAAGGTTTTTCAGTGATTTTCTCCACCAAATTCCGGACACGATCATCCGGTACGCAGACCGGGTGATCGAAAAAAGCCGGGTCAGCCCCGAGGCTTTCCGATATACCATATGGTTTCTGACCAACTTCACAGAACGTTCACAGATCATGGGCATGGATGCGGCTTACGTGCATATGGTAAACCGGTATTATGCCTCTGGCGAGGCATTCTGGATCGAAGAAGGGCCGCTTCAAAGGCTGTTGGATAGGGTCAGTCGGATTGAACCACTGCTGGTCGGCGAGCTAGCCCCCGACATCACCCTATACACCCCGGAGGGGGATCCCTTGTCCTTGCATGGAGTGGATGCCACTTATCTGGTAATCTATTTCTGGGAGTCTGATTGCGTGCATTGTCAAAGGGAAACCCCGGCCCTGAAGGAGCTGTATGAACAATACCGGGACAAAGGGCTAAAGGTGTTTGCAGCCAATACGGAAGGGGATGCAGATAGCTGGAAGCATGCCATCAGTCGCTACGGCCTGGAGTGGATAAACGTCAATGACATCAGTAACCGGTCCGGTTTCAGGGAAAAATACGACATCTACGGTATTCCACTGGTCTTTCTGCTTGACGAGGACAAAAGAATCATCGCCAAAAAGATTTCTGTGGAGCAACTCGAGGGATTCCTCAGTTTCCAGTCCGAAACTGATTTTTAGTCCGATATTGCCTGCTGATGCTCCTTTCTCAACAGGTCATTTACAACTTTCACAGGGTTGAAGGTAATCAGTGGGACTTCCACAAACAAGCTGATCCAGTTTGCCATGGCCCCGTTCCACAAACCCGGAAGCTCCAAGGCCTTTAAGCGGCGGCCATCCTTTGATTTCTCACTGATAAAGCCGGTTTCCGGATCAACGAATTGGCGAAGATCAATGCTTTCACCCTTGTAATTTTTTGTCGCACAGACCAGATCTACCGGGTTAAAGTGTGTGGATTGCCTGAATGCGGACGCCTGGGCCGGGTCATCCATATTGACCTGGGATGATTCCACGACCTGAAGGGAATGTTGCCCCGTTCGCGGGTCCTTCACCCAGAATGGTCCTCCACCCGGTTCCCCCTGGTTCCTGACCATCCCGCATATCCTGATGGGGCGATCCAGCATCTGCTTTAGAATCGGGATGCCATCGCCTGCATCCGCCGGGAAAGCCTTGCGATCCATGTTCAGCTCAGTGCAACAAAAAGCCACCGCCTTTTCATAGGGATTTTGCCCGGCTTCTCCGCTTTCAAGCAATTTAAGCCAGTGGTGTGCCTTTTCCTGCAAACCCACAAGCATGCCCCCCAGGGCTTTTTTATAAATGATGGTTTCCTCCCTGAGGTGGTCGGGGACCACATTGTCAATGTTCTTTATAAAAACCAGGTCAGACTCCAGGTCGTTCAGGTTCTCAATCAAAGCGCCATGGCCTCCGGGCCGAAACAGCAAGGATCCGTCCAGATCCCGGAATGGCCGGTTTTCCATATCGACGGCAATCGTGTCGGTGGTAGGCTTCTGCAAAGAAAAATCCACCTCTATATCGGTCTTAAGGTCCTGTATGTATTTTGCCGACACCTTGCGCAGCAGGTCCCTGAATTTTCCGAGATGGTCAGGGGAAACGGTAAAATGGACGTCTGCCTTCCCGTCCTTGCCGGAAGCGTAAAGTGCAGCTTCCACAAGATGTTCCTCAAAAGGGGTGCGGGAGTTTCCATCGTAGCGGTGGAATGCCAATAGCCCTTTGGGAAGGGCGGCATAGTCGAGCCCGTAGTCAAACAGGATAAAGTCCAGCAGCGGAAGAAAGTTCCGGTCTGCAAGCATATGGTCCGCATCCAGGTCCTCCCTGAACATGGCCAGCGACAAGTCCTCCCAAAATGCAAAGTCCTTCAGCCGGCCGAAGAAAACTGCGGCAGCATCTTCCTTATTCAGCAGTTCCCCAACCCCTGTTCCTGCAGCCAGGGCCTCCCGCCAGGAAAACAGGTCCTTGAACATGCGGGTTGCCGCACCACTTGCCGGGACAAACTTGGTCACATGCAGATCCGGGCGCACTTTGTCATAATCATTTGCCAGCTTGCTGACCATGGCCTCGTCCAGTTGGATGATGCCGTCACCGGCCGTGGCAGGCCGGTCAATATCCAGTGGGGAAAACCCCTTACTGAAACAGGATAGTTGTTTATCAATCAGATCTGTAGTGATGCCCTTTTTGCGGATCTGGAGCAGGTCCTTTTCAGAGAACATAAGCACATAATTTGGTTTTCGGTAAGTTAAAAATCGATGCGTGACACACAAATATAATCAAAAAGGACCATCACACCGGGCACCTGAACCTTCCATAACTGGGTTTTTTATTCTATTTTTGGATATTGAAATACTCCCTATCATGAGAACAACTATATTCCTCTCCCTGCTGGCCATGATGGTCTTGCTGCCATCCTGCAAAAAACAGATGGTCCTGACAAGTTTTGATGTGCAAAAGACACCATTGCGTGCGTCAGCCGAAGGTTTCCATTACTTTCTTCCCCGCACGGTGATCTCAGTGGATGTAACCGTCACACAGACCTATCATCAACCGGGTCCGTTTGCACGATATGCAGAGCGGTTTCTTGGCCTTGAGAATGTGATTACCAGTCCGGCAATAGACTACTCCATAGCCGGCATTGCCGTTAACAGCTTTGCAGAACCAGACCCGGACCACTTGTATTTCGTGGCATTCGACTCTGGAGACGAAGCCAATTTCATTACCCTGAGTGAAGCAGGGATGCTGCTCAGTGTCAACAGGGCAGTTAGCGACACAGAGCTGCAAAAACCTGCCGGCGAAAGCAAGGAGTATGGCTATTTCGGGACGGAAGCCACTTTTAACTATTTTATCGACCTGAACCTGCAGGAGCGCGTAGACACAATTCTGGAGCGGGTCAGGGTGGATACCATGACGGTTGAACGGCAGACCCTTCGCAGAAGCTGGGTGGAAAAAAGCAGCGAAGTGCGGGCCAGGGAAGTTGCAGATTACATCCTGAGGTTGCGGGAGAAAAAGTTTGACCTGATCACGGGTTTTGCCGAGATCACCTATTCCAAAGAGACCATTGAATACATGTACAATGAGATCAACCGCAAGGAGAATGATTACCTGGCACTGTTTACAGGCCTGTCTTCTTCTTCCAGCATCAGGTACCGCTATACCTTCGTTCCGGCCACCTCCGCTGAACCATCCCCCCATATACTGTTCCACTTCTCTGCCCGCGAAGGGGTGTCTTCCGGAAACCGGCCCGGGAGTATCCCGGTCACCATCCAGGTCAGACGCGATCAAACAACCAACCCCCTTTCACCGTTACTTCAAAGAACACCCGCTGCCCGTTCCGGACAAAAAGGGTTCCATTACCGGATACCAGAGCACAGCACGGTCGTAATCCGGGAAGGCGAAACACTTAGGGCTGAGGCCAGAACACTGATCAACCAGTATGGTGTGGTTACCTGGCTGCCGCCCTATGAAATGGAAATAGAATTTTATCCAAATACCGGATCTATTAAGTCTGTGGGCCGAATCCGGAAAGATTGACATTAAAACGACACCAATGCATTATTTTATTATCACAGGTGCCAGCAAGGGCCTTGGGGAAGGTTTGGCCATTGAATTACTGGATGAGAAACACCATCTGCTATGTATTGCGCGCAATGAAAGCAGCACCCTGAAGCGCATGGCAGCGGCCAGGAATTGTCCGTTGGACTTCTTCCTGTTTGACCTGGCTGTCAACCGCGACATACCTGCGCTTTGCAGGCAGGTATTTGACAAGGTGGATACCGCAAATACGGAAGGCATCTATCTGGTAAACAATGCCGGGGTGATCAATCCCGTCGGCAGGGTGGAATCCTGCCCGGCCACCGAAGTGGAGCACCATATGCATGTGAACCTGCTTGCCCCCATGCTGCTA
>SLNU01000135.1 GCA_007132865.1 Bacteroidales bacterium
CCACGCGCCAGATCCCGAACTGGATGATCTGTCCGTCAATATCCGTTACTTTATTCCTGTTAAAGGCGATGTTGAAACTGCTGTTCCACTGGAATGCACGGTCGATGTTCACCGTATTCAGGACGAATTCCCAGCCTTTGTTCTCCAACCGGCCAACGTTCTTGTAAACACTGGTAAAACCGGTGGTGGCAGGAACCAGTGCGCTCAGCAGCAGGTCTTCGGTATTCTTGGTATAATAATCGATCTCACCGGTCACCCTGTCATTGAACAGGCCGAAATCGATCCCGACGTTGGTCTGGGTGGTGGTTTCCCACCTCAGGTCCGGACTCGGGATGCTGGTCGAGATCATACCGCTCAAGCCGGCATAGTTGCTCCCGGAATAGAGTCCCCTGGAGGCAAAGTTGTCGATCTCGGAGTTTCCGGTCATCCCCCAGCTAAACCTGGGCTTCAGGAAGCTGATGGTCGGAATGTTCATCATGAAATCCTCATTCGTCACTACCCAGCCCACAGATGCTGCAGGGAAGAAACCCCAGCGATTATCGGCACCAAACCTGGAGGAACCGTCCATACGTCCGCTGATCGTCACCAGGTACCTGTCAAAGAACTTCAGGTTGGCCCTGGAGAAGAAGGAAGCATAACGGTAGCCCGTACCAGAGGAAGAGGCAAGAAAGTCTCTGGAGGCACTGGCCACCCTTTTGAACTCATCGTTCGGGAAACCACGGCCGGAGGAACTGGCAAAATCAAAGTCGGCCCGCTGAATGCTGGAGCCCACCACCAGGTTAAGGTCGTAATCGTCGGCGAAAACCGCGTCATAGGTAAAATAGTTCTCCATATTGAACACCTTGGAGGTGACACTGCGGTCGAAGGCATACCCGTCCGGTCCGCCATCATTGGTCAAACGGCCCTGGTACTCCTGCTCACGCTGGTTAAGTACGTCGATCCCTACTTCTGAGCGAAAATTCAGCCCGGGAAGGATTTTCAGGTTGGCAAACAGGTTCCCGAAATTGCGGAATACCTCGGTATCGAATTTGTTGTATTCACGCACCACCAGCCCGTTTTCATAAACGGTGCGGCGGTTCAGCTCGCCGGTATTTGGGTCATGGGTCGGCTGAACGGAGGGCAGCGCAACCATCTGCAGCGGGGTGGCAAAGGCATTGTCATTCGCTACCCTGAAGTTCCGTGATCGGGCCAGGTTCATGTTCATCCCGAATGACAACCTCTCCGTTGCCTGCTGATCGATGTTCAGACGCCCGCTGACGCGGTCAAATTCGTTCCCGCTCACGATGCCCACCTGGTCCATGGCAGACAGGGCGGCAAAGAACTGGGTAGTTCCAGATCCACCTGAGGCGGAGACATCAAATTGCTGGGTGGCACCGTTGCGAAGCGCCTGGTCCTCCCAGTTGGTGTCGGCACCTGTCCTCCAGTGTGCAAGACCCCAGTCAAGAGCATCTTCCCAACCCTGGAAAAAGCCACCGAACATGGGTGCATCGGGTGCCCCATTCGTGTTGGTATAGGCTCTTTTAAACAGGTCAAGGTATTGCTCCCGGTTCAGGAAGCCCACCTTATTTGATGGCTCGCTCCAGCCCACCTGGGTAGACACGTTAAAACGGGTCGCCCCCTCGCGTCCGCGCTTGGTGGTCACCAGAATTACCCCGTTGGAGGCCCGGGAACCATAGATCGCAGCTGCGGAGGCATCTTTCAGTACCTGTATGGACTCGATGTCGCTGGGACTAATGTCAGCCAGCGGGTTGGTAGGCTCATTGCCGCCCGTACCCAGACTCTGGGTAACGATGGGAATCCCGTCAATCACATACAGGGGCTGGTTGCTTGCCGTAATGGAGGAAGACCCCCTCACGCGGGTACGAACAGATTGGCCCAGTTTCCCGGAACCTGCCTGAACGTGTACCCCTGCCGTACGTCCCTGAAGGGCGGTTTCAAAGCTGGGCAAGGTATGGGATTCGATATCCTCTGCACGCACCGAAGAGATGGAGCCGGTCAGCTCGTACTTCAGCCGGGTCCCATAGCCAACCACCACGATCTCCTGTAGGGTGGCCACATCGGGTTCAAGTCTCACGTTGATCACATTCCGGCCCTGAACGGGCACTTCAACAGTCTGCATCCCGATAAAGGAAAAAATCAGTACCGCATCGGAGGCAGTGGAAATCTCATACCGACCGTTTGCATCGGTGATCACCCCCATGGTTGTACCCTTCACCATGATGGTCACCCCGGGAAGCGTCATGTCGCTCTGGTCGGTCACTGTACCAGTAACGCGTATCGTTTGCCCAAACAGGGATGTCCCCAAAAAGAGCAAAAGACCGCATAATACTAAGAACCTCTTCATTTTGTTTTGGTTTAGGTGAGTAAATGGTTGAACTGGCGTTAAAACATAGTCGTATTAATTGTGTGTGACACAAATTTAATAAAAAAACAATACCCCTGTCAAGTACTGACAGGCTGGAAGTGAATCTATCTGAAAAAGGAGGTCATTTCAAGAGAAAAGCCTATATCTCATCGATGGCTTTGATGGCGGCTGTCAGGACATGCTCGTTCCTGAGCCTGGAAGGATGGCCCGAAAGGGCCTGCCGGATGGCGTTTTCTGAACCGGGGACCAATCCGTAGAGGAAGGACTTTCGCATGCGCCGAATCTCTACCAGTCCTACTCCCGGCACGTCTGCATAATAGACAGGGTGGGCTTCCAGGTTCGGCAGCTCCACGCGCCGGTCATTCCGGTGTACTACGCGCCTACCACGCTCTTCCACCTTGCGATGCACATACAGCGAGAAGTCCCCATCATACAGCACCTGTAGGAATTGTCCGCCGCCGTCCACGGGAATACCCTGTGCTATTTTGCGAAAAACAAGCGGGTCAGTATTGTTAGGATACTGTATAGAAAAGCCTTTTATCAGCGCCCCATCCAGGATAATTGTGGCGTTCCGGCTGCCGTCATACCAATGAAGTTGATCCGTGAGTCCGTTGTACTTCAGCATTTTCCCATCAGCGACCGTCCCATTTGCCAGATAGATGTCACCCCTGGCCCAATCTTCGTTGAAAAAGGGGGTTCCGTGCACCTGCGGCTGCTGGGTATAGATTTCGCCAAAGAGGACCGGTTCACCCATTTCGCGGATGATCTCGTTGCGGTCAACAGACTGGGCCCATCCGGCGGAAAAGAAAAAACAGAGGGCGACGGAAACAAATATATATCTAATTCTTCTCATTCCTTCATTCATTCAACCGTGATTGTAGTGGTTTGTGAAAACGCAATACCGCATTCAGTCAGTCCTTCCAGCGAAATGACATAGTTGCCCGGCAAATCGCTGGTGGTGAATGACAGGTCGACCGCTTGCCCTGGCTGCAGGCTGATGGAAGGCTCCCAATACAAAACTTCCCGATAATCCGGAACATGTTGCCGGGCGCCTCCGTTATGGGGGTCCGGATCCATTCGCACCTCTGTCCTGTAAGGGCTCCCCTGAATAATTTTTGTTGTCGGATGGGGAGGGATTTGATTAAGTTCTTTCATTGTGAAAATGCCCACAATGCCTGGAAATCTCAGGCTTCCGAACGCCCAGGGGCGGCTCAGGACCTCAACGCGGGTGACCTCTTCAGAAGACAGGCCGGAGATCTCGTCAATTACCGGCAGCCATACCCCGTTTAAAAAGAATACCGGCGGATCCGCGAAAAAAGTCGAGGACCTGGAGTCGATCATCCTGGCCGTGTAGCTTTCCCCCTGCTGCCGGATCCTTAGGTTGGGAACGATCTCTATAGACATCTCTGAAAGGTCGTTCATTGGCAGGTAGTCCCGCGTGTGAATGCGATGGGTGGGCTGGCCGTACAACAGGGGCGGAGGCGTGGACCTGACTTCCTGTTCCTCGTACAGAAGTCCAAAACCCTCAGTTTGATAGGCCCTGCGGGCCCTCCTCACCAACAAGAGTTCTTCCATGTAAGCGTGGATGGCAGGATGTATTGCCATTTTCTGTGTAAAGAAAGGCATGGTCGGGAATTTTTCACGCAACTCAATGCGGGGGGCGGACTGGAAGTTTCCGGTTTCAAACACCGAGAGATGAAGGGTCTTTCCCCGGTGGTATTCGTCCAGCAGGAAAAAGAACGATCCATCTGCCCGCGTGCGGCTGTATTTCAGGTTGGACAGGCTGTCCACCGCCGACAAAAAAACCACCGCATCGCTTCGCACACGGCCAGTTCCGTTGTCAACGACCCGACCGCTTACCACGGGGCCCATGTTTTCCGGCAGGATCAGCATTTCCGGCTGCTCCTCCCTTCTCCGGGCCGGGGCGTGTCCTTCACCGAAGCCATTGCCGTTTCTCTCCCCTTTTCCGGCAAAAGCGGTGGCCATGTGGGGCGCATTCAGCAACAAGGTCTCTTCCCTTGAAACGGAGAGCGAGGCCGAAGCCGGCCCGGTAAAATTCCTGTCCGGATCGATGCGGAGTCGGACCAGCTGCCGGGGGCCGTATGATTGTTTGTCGGCTTGCAGCACAACGAGTTCACGGGCTGACTGCCTGTCGCCGTGCAGCACTATGGGTTCGCGGCCTGCCGCTGATGAAGGATCCGGCCCGGGAAAAACCTTCCCCGGCAGGTTAGGCTCCCCCTGTTCGGGGATATCAAAGTTCTCCAGGATAAAGCTCCTGATCTGCGGGTCAAACCGGTTCAAAACAGCCAACTGCCTGGCAAACGGGGAGGCATCTGCGATCAGCATATTGTTGGTCCATGCAGAAAGACGATAGACCGCTGTTTGCAGGGTGTCGGCCAGGCGGATGCTTCCCTGGGCGGTGGATCCGTCAAGTGTAAGCTCCAGGCTGTACAGCTGGTTTCCTGCCTCATTGCCCAATGAAAGGTACATCACCCTGCTCTGCAGTGGATTTGCGCTATGGCCGTCCACGACCAGGTAAGCCTTAAAAAAGAGCTGGTCCCCGGCAAAATAAATGTCCCTGTCAGTATCTACGAAAACCGACTCTTCGGGCAGGTTCCGAATCTCCATGAGCGGGGGGAATTCCGGAACTGATGCTTCATCCGCCAGCAGGGATGGGCTGCCTTCCGGACCGGGAACATCCATTATCCAGGGGTTTGCAGCAAGGGAAAGGGCGTTCCCTCCCAGTAGCATGGAATAAAAAAGCCACAGGGCGAAAAACAATTGCGGTATTTTTTTTAACAGCTTCATTTTATTTTTGGTTGCACCGGGGCATCTCCCCGGTTTATCTGGGATAGCAATCAGCTAAGCCAGCATGGCCCCTAATGGAACCAAAATGGCGGCGGTTCATTGACCGAGCATCCGGGTGCCCTGGGAACCCCTTCGTACTTATCAGTGGGTTCAAAAAGAGCGGCCTCTACATTTGGTGGTTGTCTGAGAATATAGGCCTGTGAGGC
>SLNU01000365.1 GCA_007132865.1 Bacteroidales bacterium
CGGCCAGGGTCTTTACCTTGATGTTCCCGTCCAGCACAATGGTGCCCCCAACCACCTTGTCCCCGGGCTTCTTATCCACCGGGATGACCTCTCCGGAGATCATGCTTTCATCCACACTGGCGCTTCCCCAGTAAACCTCCCCGTCGACCGGCACCTTGTCGCCCGAGTTCACCAGCAC
This sequence comes from Bacteroidales bacterium, assembly GCA_007132865.1. The sequence goes on from SLNU01000365.1 coordinate 179, forward strand.
CCGGTCGTCCATTTCAATCCTGGAGGCATCCACTTCCTCAACAGACTCCTGGCCACCATGCATCTCGATGGTCAATCGCTTGGCTGTGTTCTTCTGCAACCTGACCAGGTCGTCGATTGCCGAGGTGGTTTTTTTCACCGACCGGTGTTCAAGCATATTGCCCAGCAAGACAATGGTAATAATGCTGGCGGAGGTTTCATAGAACATATAATCGTGACCCAAGCTGCCTATCGTCCCGATTAAACTATATACAAAGGCGGCCGTGCTCCCCATAAAGATCAGCACATCCATGTTGGCGATCCCGGACCGCAGACTCATGAAAGCACTTCTACCAAAATGCAGGAAGCCGACGATGAACACCGGGACGGTCAGGGCCAGCTGAAACAGGTCGTTGTGCAGGAAATCCACCGGCACAAACATGGCCAGCACGAGCGGAACAGTGAAAACGGCGGTAAACCAGAATTTTTTTTCAATACCTGACAGTCCCTTTTTCCCTGATGCTCCATCCGACAATGGTCTGTATGCCTTGTATCCCAGTGATTCAATGCGGCTTATTGCCTGGTCGACCTTGGCCTCCCCTGTGGCGTCCAAGCGCACCTCATCCGCTGCAAAATCTGCAAATACATTGGTAAACCCATCCTTCTCCAGGGTTTTCACAATTCCCAGTGCACAATTTGTGCAGCTCATCCCCTCTACTTTCAGGGAGATTGATTTATGCTTTTCTGATTCCATTTTCTATTGCAAGTTTAAAAAAATGCCCCTATCGGGTTTTGAAGGACTTGCCTTCCGGCTTATTCTAAGAATAAACCGTGACCGTGATCCTGCGGCTGCCACCCCGGTTGCGGAACTCACACAGGAAAATGCCCTGCCAGGTCCCAAGCTTCAGCCGCCCACCGCTGACCGGGATCGTCAGGGAAGAGCCGGTCAGGGCAACCTTGATATGCGCGGGCATGTCGTCATCCCCTTCCAGGGTGTGGGTGTAGTGGGGCATGCGCTCCGGCACAAGCAGGTCAAAACTGCGGTGCAGGTCTTCCCAAACCGAAGGGTCGGCGTTCTCATTGATCATTAGTCCTGCCGATGTATGGTGCAAAAATACATTGACCAGGCCCTGCTCCGGAAGGTCAGCCAGCTTGCTGGTGATCAGTCCGGTAATTAGGTGGAAGCCTCTGGAGAATGGAGGCAGGTTAATTTCTTGTTGTCGGATCATAAGTCAAATTGCATCATCGAAATAAACCCCTGTTGATCTTTGGGGATTCATTAATTTTTAATAATTTTATTAAACCACACACATGTTAAAATATACACATTAAACCCCAATAGTATATGAAAAGTTTTTTGACAGCAAGCCTTTGGCTCGTAATTGTATTGATATTTCCCGTATCCGGGATTGCCCAGAACTGTGATTTTTATGTCCCCCTTGCAGAGAACCGCGGCATGCAGCTGCAAAGCTTTAACCAGCGCGACCGCTTGCAGCATTCCCAGGAGGTCAGGGTGCAAAAGGTGGAGACCGATGGAAATCGCATCATTGCCACCATGCAGTCAACCATGTTTGACCAGCGGGGACGGGAGCAGCACAAGGGTAGTTTTCAGGTGATCTGTTCAGGGAACCAGCTGATGATCGATGTACAATCACTAATCGACCCCAGCGTGATGGAAGGTTTTCAGGGCATGGAAGTGAAGATGGAGGGAGAAGACATCGTTTTGCCCTCCAGCCTGGCTGTCGGGCAGACTCTGCCAGATGCCGAACTCACAATGGAGGTCACCACTGGGGGACTCACATTTGCCAATATCCACTTCACTATTTCTGATCGCAAAGTGGAATCCAGGGAAACCATAGAGGTTCCTGCCGGAGAGTTTGACTGCTACAAAGTTTCTTACGCCACCCGTATGGAAACCCGGACCATGGGGATTCCAATCAGGGCCAGCGGCCGGGTGGTGGAATACCATGCCCCGGGCATCGGGGCGGTACGCACCGAAACCTACGACAGCCGTGACCGCTTGCAGGGCTATACGGTGATCAGCGAGATCTACTAAAAAAAAATTAAAATTTTTCAGAAAATATTTGGATTACGAAGGTTTTCGTATTACATTTGTCTACGAAAAGCATCGTACTATATAAGGACAAATGAACAACGAAAAGAAATACCATCCGACAGAAAGTGAGCTGGAAATATTGCAGGTACTTTGGGAGAAAGGCCAGGCCACGGTAAGGGACGTGCATGAAGTGCTGGAAAAAGGACGCGATATTGGCTATACCACAACCCTGAAAACCATGCAGATCATGACCGAAAAAGGACTGCTGGGAAGGGACACCTCCGCACGCACGCATGTTTACAGCCCCATTGCTTCCAGGGAGGGAACCCAGAAACAATTCCTGAACAAGATGATCGATGGCCTCTACAAGGGTTCTGCCGGGCGGCTGGTCATGGGCGCTCTCGGACACGAGAAACTTTCACCTGAAGAGATCAGGGAGATACAGGACTACCTCAGGCTATTTGAAAACCCGCAGTCATGAGCATTGCCGAGAACATATCCCATCCTTTCGTTGGTGCGCTGGGTTGGAGTGTACTCCACAGCCTCTGGCAATTCCTGATCATCGCCTTGCTATTGCGCCTGGCCCTGGGACTCTCCAAAAGATCGCCATCAGGTGTGCGTTACTGGCTGAGTGTTGTGGGACTGCTGGCCATTCCCCTGACCTTTTTGGTCACCTTTATCAGACAGTGGGGCATTTATTCCGACGCCAAAAGGGTGGTATCCCTCCAGTTTGAGGATGCGGCCTGGTATGTGGCCGGGGGCAACACAGGCTTTTACATGGTGGACAAGCGGTACCCGGCCTTTTTGGAACATTTTGAGGCCCTCACGCCCGTGGTGTTCTGGATTTATGTAGTCGGACTTCTGCTCTTTTCCATGCATGGGATATTCAACTATTACCGTATTTATACCCTCCGTACCACCGGGGTGGTGGCCCTGCCGGTCACCTGGAAGTCGCGCATCGCCCGCCTGGCCCAAAAAGCAGGAATCAGGGGGAGGGTTCGCGTAAGGCTCTCCGACAGGGTCAGCATTCCTTTGGTGGTCGGATTTTTCAAACCGGTCATTTTGCTTCCCCTGGCCATGCTGACATCCCTGAGCCCGGAACAGGTGGAGACCGTACTACTGCACGAATTCAGGCATCTAAAGAACCGGGATCACTATATCAACCTTGTTCAGAACCTGCTGGAAATCCTGTTCTTCTACCATCCGGCGACCTGGTGGATCAGTCGCTGCCTGAGGGATGAACGGGAAAACCGCATCGATGAATGGGTGGTCGGGAGTACCGGATCTCCTTTGATTTACGCCCAGGCCCTGGTTAGCCTGGAAAGCAAGCGCAGCGGCACCTTGCAACCAGTGCTGGCTGCCACCCAATCCAAAACCCTTTTATTAGAAAGAATTAAAAACATCATGACCATGAAAACAAGACCGTTTAAACCCGGGAAAAATCTGGCCGCGCTGGCCATTATCGTGGCTGCAACCCTGTCACTGGCCTGGTTTGACCCGACAAAGACCATGAATAACTACGCTCTGAATGACTACTCTGACCGGGTGTATTACCCGGCTGATCCATTTCCTTTGCAAACAAGCCCCTCCCCTGCCACTGCCGCTCTGACAGCGCAGGTCCCGGTCACGGGACAGGCAAGTCCACAGTCAGCCACTGAGCCCACACCTGAACCCGATAGAAAACCAGGCAAGGTCGTTTTGAGCGACGGCACTTCGGTGCAATGGGCTGACCTCTCCGAAAAAGACCGCCAGCAGATTCTTGAGGGTGTCCGGGAAGCACGTCTGGCCATCGCAGAAGTGAACAGGGAGCTTGTTGAGAAATTCAACTCGGAAGAATTCCGGATGCAAATGGCGCAGGTGCAGGAGGAGACTCGAAAAGCCGGCGAAGAAATACGCAAGTCCATGGAGGAGATGAACCGTGAGCTGTATTCTGAAGCGTTCCGTATGGAGATAGAGAAAGCAGGCGAGGAAGTGCGCAAGGCCATGGAGGAAGTGAACAGGGAACTGAATTCTGAAAAGTTCCGGATGGAGATGCAGAAAGTCGGGGAAGAAGCCCGTCGGGCAATAGAGGAAGTGGGCCACGAACTGAATTCCGAAGAGTTCCGTATGGAGATGCAGAAAGTCGGCGAGGAAGTGCGCAAGGCCATGGAGGAAGTGGACTGGGAGGTTTTCGGTGAGACCATGAGGGTCACCATGGAGGAAGTAGGGAAAACCATGGAACTGATCGGCCCAAGCGTCCAGGAATTGCTCAGGGAGATCACGAAGGCCATGGAGGAATCAAGCAAGGAAAAAGGAGACTCTTCCAGGCCGGATAAAAATCAGCCTTAACCATGCGGCCGTCCATTCATACGAAAGGCGGGCGCCCGATGGGCGCCCGCCTTTTTATTTTGCCTGGACTACAGACCCGGAGACCATGAACCCCGATGGGCAGTGACCCCAATGGCTGCGAATCCAGGTGAACCATAAACCCGGGAATTAGGATCCCAGGGTGGCAACCATCACTGCCTTGATCGTATGCAGGCGGTTTTCGGCCTGGTCAAATACCACGGAATGATCCGACTCAAATACTTCTTCCACCACTTCCATGCCATCCAGTCCGTATTTCTGGAAGATCTCCTCCCCGATGGTGGTTTCCCGGTTATGGAATGCCGGCAGGCAATGCAGGAACTTCACTTTCGGGTTGCCGGTTGTTTTGATCAGGTCCATGTTCACCTGGTAGGGCTTGAGCAACTTGATCCGCTCTTCCCAAACTTTTGCAGGCTCGCCCATGGAAACCCAAACATCCGTGTAGAGGAAATCCACGCCCTTGACCGCCTTTTCCACATTGTCGGTGATGGTGATCTTTGCCCCGGTTTGGGCCGCGATCTCCTTGCATTGTGCGACAAGTTCCTTACTGGGCTGCACGGATTTCGGGGCCGCGGCACGGAAGTCCATGCCCATTTTCGCAGCACCGACCATCAGGGAATTGCCCATATTATTGCGGGCGTCCCCAAGGTAGCAGAACGACACCTGGTGCAGGGGCTTGTCAGAGTATTCCATCATGGTCAAAAAGTCGGCCAGAATCTGGGTCGGATGGAACTCATTGGTGAGTCCGTTCCATACCGGCACCCCGGAATAGGCGGCCAGCTCCTCCACAGTGGCCTGTGCAAA
>SLNU01000326.1 GCA_007132865.1 Bacteroidales bacterium
ACAGCTTATAACGACGGTGCAAACCGCGGACTGAACGTGCGGGCCTGGGGGGAAATCTGCGAGATTGCCCGTCAGTATCCCAACAGCACCATGTCTACGGAGAAAAGGTAGCTTAAAGGTTACGGTACACGATCTGCCCGTCCACAATGGTCATCACCACCTCGGTTTCCAGGATTTCCGCATGCGGGATATCCAGCAGGTTGCGGTCGAATACTGTGATGTCTGCCAGTTTCCCGGGAGTAATCGAACCCCGGATATCGTCTTCCAGCGCGGCCAGGGCGTTGTTGATCGTATAGGCACGGATGGCTTCCTCCACCGATATCCTTTCTTCCGGGAACCAGCCTCCGGGCGGAGTGCCGGCCAGTGTCTTGCGGCTTACCGCTGAATAGATCGAATACCTGGGATGCACATGGTAGATGGCTGCACTGGTCCCTGGCCAGTCCGATCCAAAACTCAGGATGGTGCCATTTTCCAGCAAAGAGCGGAAGGCGTAGGCTCCGCGGCAGCGTTCATGCCCGATGCGTTCTTCCATCCATCGCATATCGTCAGAAATATGATAGGGGTTCACTTCGGCGATTACGTTCAGGTCGTTGAAGCGCGGAAAATCAGATGGCCTGACCACCTGGGCATGGATCACGCGGAACCCGTCCAGTCCGACTCCTTCATCCTTCAGCCGCTCATAAAGATTCAGCATCTCCGCTACGCCCCGGTCGCCAATGGCATGCACGTTCGGCACGAATCCCCCTTCAAGTCCCTCTATGATCAGGCGATGCATCTTTTCCATATTGGCCGTGGCAAAATCCGGATCGTCTGAGGTATGCCGGCGCCAATGTCCGTAATTACCCGGCTGGTCATCGTATGGCTCAAAGAAGAGCGCTCCGTGGGTGCCCATGATGCCGTCAATATAGCCTTTCAGCGCCCCGAACCTCAGCCAGGCATCTTCTTCATTTATTGTCGGATGGGACCCCATGCCATAGCCCTGTTCTGCCAGCTCCCTGCCCCGGGTAAGATCCGGCCGCAGCCAGAAGCGACAGGTCAGCTCCCCGTTCTCCTGCAGTTCGGCCAGCCGTTTTTCCTGCTCGGGCACCGAAATATCATGCACCTCCACAATGCCGGACTCCCGCAGGGCCTTCAGGGCGGCTCTGTTCTCATCCAACAGCCGCTGGTGTGACTTGGGTGTTCTGGCAGACCTCAGCGCATCAAAGGCAGGGGAGGGGTTCAAAATGATCCCGGTCGGCTGGCCATCCACCCCCATTACCATTCCCTCCAAAGGCTGCTCAATTAGTCCCGCTGCCTCCAGGGCCGCGGTATTGGCTAGCCATTCCCTGTAATCAAACCGGCATACGAAAACCGGGTGTTCGGGTGACAGTTCATCGATCATCCCACGGTTTGGGCGCCATGGACCCACCGGCTCGCCTGGGCGGTCAATTCCTGCATCGCCTGACCGATCCGCTCCTGCATCGCTGGTATGCTTAGCCCCTGATTCCGACATCCGGTCTTCCCCGGCATCCCCCAGGGCCCACTGCTCGTAAGCGCCCCAGAGTCCCTCCGTAATCCACTCCCCTTCATCCAGTATGCCCACCACCCTGGAAATCTCTTCCCGGAGGCCCGCCTCGTCTGACACAGTCATCAGGTTGGCATCATTGATCAGGGCACCCGCCCGGTTGAAATGCACATGGGCATCGATCATCCCCGGTGTTACGAAAGCACCTTGCAGGTCCACCACCTGCGTGTTGTTGCCGGTATATTTTCTGACTTCCCGGTCATGTTGCAGGACCGCCACAATCCGGTTGCCTGTTATGACAATAGCCGAAGCCTCAGGGATCTCCGTATCAAGGGTTAATATTCTGCCGTTTTTCAGCACTAGATCGGCTGGTTCCCTGCTTTCCCCGCCGCAGGATGTGCAAAGGACGGCCATCGATAACAGGAGCATTACAATCGGGAAAGACCATTTACGAAACATTGAAACTAGCCACTGACGGTGGCCGAAAAAAACGCTGCGGGAAGGATCGGCTTTTTTCATTTTTTGGGGGTTTAAAGGGTTTTGGGTAAATTTATCAATAAAACATTCAACCAAGCTGTATGCCTGACTGGTTTTTTCGTTTTCTTGACATTTTCATGCTGGTCTTCCATACCGGCTTCATTGTTTTTATCCTCGTCGGATGGGCCATTCCCCGGCTGCGGGGCCTACACCTTGTATGCACCCTGCTCACAGCAGGTTCCTGGTATGTGCTGGGCTTGTTTTACGGCTTGGGATACTGCCCGTTTACGGACTGGCACTGGCAGGTGCTGGCCCGTTTAGGCCATCATGGACTGCCGTTCTCTTATGTTCAGTACCTGCTAAAAAGAGTGGCCGGCATTTCCGTTTCACCGGAATTTGCAGATACGATAACGGTAGTCGGACTTTTCATTGCCATGGCGCTTTCCCTGGTTCTGAACTTTAAGCGGCTTGTCGGTTGGTTAAAGCGATTCGGCCGATGACAATCAGTACTTGAACCCTGAGCCGCCCCCGGCTTCGAGTTCCACGCCCAGGGAAAGCACGATGCGGTTCACGAAGTTGAAATAGGCGATGACCAGCACCACATCCAGGATGGCTTCGTCTGACAAGCCGGCTTTCCTAAGCATGGCTGTGTGGTCATGCGCTTCGTGCGCCCCGGGATTCAGTGTGAGCAACCGGGCAAAGCGGCACAGGGCCATCTCACGCGGATCCAGGGCAAGAGACAGAAAATCGGCAGCCAGGTTCTCCACTTTCTTGGGGTTCTTCCAGTAGTGGTTCAGGGCCTCGCCGTGGTGGGAAATGCAATAGGGGCATTGATTGGCAGAGGAAACCACCACGGCGATCATTTCCCGTTCGGCACGGCTAAGTTCTGACCGGCTGAACATGACTTCCATGTAGAGGTCCATATGCTGCCGGATGCTTTCCGGCCTCAAGCTCTGGATCTGGTGCACGGCCGCAATCTTGCCGCGCTTTTCCAGCAGGTCGTCGTATATCTCCTTTAGCCGTCCTTCGGCCTGTTCCAGGTCTATGGTCTGAATTCTTGGCATAATCCATTGAATTGGTGAAACCTAATTCAAATATAAGACTTTCACGCTTACCTTCCCCGGCCAAACCCGAAGAAGATTCCTGCGCTCAGTCGCAGGGTATTTTACTATGCCAACCAATTACATGAAAACAATTTGTAAATTGTATATTGAAAAAACCAGTCAGGTGAAAAAGAAAAAAATAGGTTTGGCCCTGGGTGGGGGGGCCGCATTGGGCGCTGCACACATAGGGGTTTTGCATGCCCTGGAAGAAAAAGGCGTATCCATTACCCACATTGCAGGCACCAGCATCGGATCGCTGATCGCGGCATTGTATGCGTTCGGGAAAACTGTAGACGAAATTAAGGAGATTGCCCTGGATCTGAGGTGGATGAAGGTCACGGACATTTCCATTTCAAAATTTGCATTGCTTTCCAATGAGAAACTGGGGAAAGTCGTGGAGGAGCATATCGGTGACAAAAACATTGAAGATGCAGACATTCCCCTGGGAATCGTCGCCACGAATATTTCCACCGGGGAAAAGGTGTTATTGGACAAGGGACCAGTGGCCAGGGCGGTAATGGCCAGCAGCTGCATTCCCGGATTGTTTGAACCAGTTGAAATGGATGATGTAATGCTGGTCGACGGCGGAATCGTGGAAAACGTGCCCATACAGACGGTGCTGGACCTCGGGGCGGACTATATCGTCGGGGTGGACCTGCATGCAAAGTTTGCCAATGAAAAGCCGAAGAATATCCTGGACGTGCTGGTCAGTAGCTTCCATATCACAATGATGGCATCTGCCAAGTTGCAGAACGAAGTGGCCGACTTGATGATCAAACCTGATCTGTCCGACTTTAATTTAACCAATACCGGGCAGGCGGTGGACCTGATCAGGCAGGGCTACAAGGAAGCCAAAAAGGCTTTGAAGGGATAAGATTACAGAACCTTTATCCCTCGTGACGCCAACCATGCGATTAACAGGCAGAAGGCGATGTCGCCAAGCACAATGGGCAGGATGGCTTTTCTCAGTGGATAGCCAATAAAGGCCAGCGCCCCGCTCAGCATGTTGTTCGGAAACGGAGTGGCTGCCATATACAGGAATATCAGGACCTGCACGAATATTTCCCTGAGTCTGCTCACAAACGCAAGGAACCTGTCCAGGTTTTTCTTCCATTTTTTCCCTGCCCAGTCCCTCGCCGAATAGCCGAAAGCAAAGAAGAGGATGTCGCCGGCTGCCATGCCCAGGCCTATGACCAGTCCGACAATCATCGGATTCATTTGTCCGGCAATCAGGGAGATGATCAAAGGGTAGGAGGATATTTTCGTCAGGGAGGTAAAGGCCCCTGCCACGGACAGGAAAAAGGCGATGATCAGGCTGTTCCTTATGCCTATTGATGCGATCACCTCCTTTGGATTGAAAATAACCAGCATGATAATCAATCCGACAAAAGCCACCAGCAAGAAAACAAACAGGACACGCCGAATCAGGCTTTCAGTGGTTATCATGGGCGTGTCCTTTGCTATGGGTCAGAATCCTTTGGGCCACAAAGATAATCTTTCCCAGGCTTATTCAGGGCAGGCCGCCCACAATAGAAATAAATCAAATATATTTTTTTTAAATGAACAATAGTTCATTATCTTTGCAATGAACAATAGATTATATCAAATATGTCCCCGAGAAGAAAAAGGTCCAGAAAAATGCTTAATCCGCCTATCATCAAAGGCTTTAAACCTTACGGAAGGGATGCGGGCAAACAGTTGCCGGAACCGGTGAATTTGCTTTTTGAGGAGTACGAAGCCTTGCGATTAAGCGATTATGACGGGATGAACCACCTGGAGGCCTCCTTGCTAATGGATGTTTCCAGGCCCACTTTTACAAGGATCTATGCTTCGGCCCTGAAAAAAATTGCCCGTGCATTCGTTGAAGGGCGCCCGCTGGTCATCGAAGGTGGGAAGGTGTACTTTGACAGTGACTGGTACCATTGTATGGACTGTCGTTGTTATTTCAACAACCCGGAAAAGGAAAAGGTGGTGGATCAATGCCCGCTTTGCGGCAAAAAAATGATTGCCAGGTATGACAAGGACGATCCCCACCTGGAAAGCCAGCCTGAACAGGACTTGTGCTATTGCCCGCAATGTGGACTGGAGCTGGAACATGAAAAGGGAAAGCCTTGCAGCAAACAAATATGTTCGCATTGTGGCCACCGTTTGAAAAGGAAGGGGAGTCCGCCCTGCGGTAAATAAATGATTAAAATGCTGAGCAAATGAAAATAGCCATTACATCCACGGGAAATACTTTGGAAGCAACCCTCGACCAGCGTTTTGGCCGC
>SLNU01000023.1 GCA_007132865.1 Bacteroidales bacterium
ATGGATCTGCGCACCGAGGGTGTCCCCAAGTAATTCGCGGGGGGTTTTGCCCACAACTTGCTCCAGCGGGATTCCCGTCAGTTTCTGGTGGGTCGGGTTGGTTCGCACAAAACGGAAAACCTTTTCCTCAATGACCTCGACCAGGAACAGGGCCTCCCTGCTGCCATTAAACACCCTTTCATAATCCTGCGACAAACGGGTCAGTTCCGCCTCCTTAACCTTCAGTTCCGTGATATCCGTAACGACGGCGATGGTACCTGCCACCCTTCCTCCCCTGAAATAGGGAACCCCCGTGACCATGACCGGCACCAATTGTCCCGCTTTGGAAACCAGGCGGGTTTCATAGGTGTTGCTTTCCCCTGTCTTGCGCAGGGCCCATGCCGCCTTCAATCGGTGGAGATCATCCGGATGGGTGAATTCTCGCGGCTTTCTGCCCAGCAGTTCTTCGGGCAGGAAGCCAAGCATGTCTGCATATGCCCGGTTCACATACTGGAAAAAACCGTCTGAATTGGTAACGGTGAGGCCCTGCCCCATGACGTTCATGACCTGCCTGGCAAACTCCCGCTCTATCTGCACATTCTCCTCTGCCAATAACTGCTCAGCCCGAACCTCTTCCAGCTGCAATGTGCTTTGCTTAACCTGCCGGTACAGGTCCTCCTTTTCTGATGCGTTCGTATCTTCCAATGCTTTTAACCGAAAAAGAAGCTTCAGTTTTGCAAACAATATTTTGGGGTTCGTCGGATAGGAAAGATGCAAGTCGGCGCCGGCCTCCAAAGATTGAACCTTCAGATCCTTCTCCGTTTTTTTGGGACTCACAGCCAGAACCGGAGTGGTCTTAAGTTGTGCATGGGCCTTTAACTTCCTGCAAAGCTCCAGTCCGTGGATACCGGTGGAGAACAGGTCCAGAATAATAATCTCGGGGCTTTCCTTTAAGGAGACAGACAGGATGTCCTCGCCGGGAGGGGGGAGCAGGAGATGGACACCGGGAAAATATTCACGGAAAAAATTGTGGAAAAAAAGCACTTCCTTTTTTTCCGGGATCAGGGCAAGGACTTTTCCTGACGGGTTCATCCTTAGGTTTAAAAAGGTTCGTTATCTTTATGTTTGTCGAGCCAAAAATAACCAAATTTTAAGCAATTTAGCTAATTTTACTTACCGCAATTAAATTTGGAATGGGGATCTCATCTGTACTGGCGCTGATACGTAAAGAGGCAAGCCTGGAATGGAGGCAAAAGACAGCTTTTGGCGGGGTGATGCTTTACCTGGTCTCGACGGTTTTCGTCTGCTACCTTTCATTCAGCGGGATGATTCCTGACAGGACGTGGAATGCCCTTTTCTGGATCATCATGCTTTTTGCCTCCTTCAATGCCATTCTGAAAGGTTTTATCCAGGAAGGGAGCGGGAGGCTGGTCTGGTATTACACCCTGGTTCCGGCACAGGTGCTTTTAAACGCCAAGATCATATACAATGCCTTGGTGATGGTTGTATTGTCACTGCTCGGTTTGTTGGTTTTTATGGTATTTATGGGGGATCCAATTCAGAACCACACCTTGTTTTTTACAGGCATGCTGCTGGGCATCAGTGGTCTTTCCGCTGTTTTAACAATGGTCTCTGCCATTGCCGGCAAGGCCAGGAACAATTTCACCCTGATGGGGGTTTTGAGTTTTCCCCTGGTTTTACCACAGATCCTCGTGCTCATCAGGGTCTCGGGAGCAGCCATTCAGGGGGAGGCCCTGCAGTCTCACTGGCAAGGCCTGCTGGTGCTTCTCCTGTTGACAGGGCTGGGGGTTGTACTGGCCAACCTTTTATTTCCGTATATTTGGAGGGAGTAATGATAAAAAATTATAAGGCCGGCTGGTGGAAATTTCTGGGCATCCTGCTGCTTCTATATGTTGTGGCTGGCGGATTGCTTTACGAGGTACCGCAGCTGCCGGTCATCCGGGAAAGCATCCGCAATGTCTACTTCCATGTAGGCATGTGGTTCGGTATGATGTTCATCACCTTTGCCGCCCTGGTCTTCAGTATCCGGTATTTGCGCCTTCAGCGCGCGGAGGATGATCTGAGGGCGGCTGCGGCAGTGAAAACCGGACTGGTTTTCGGGACACTCGGACTGCTAACCGGGATGGTTTGGGCAAGGTTTACCTGGGGGCAGTTCTGGGTCAATGACCCCAAGCTAAACGGGGCGGTTGTGGGCATGTTGATATATCTCGCATATATGGTCCTCCGGGGTTCGGTGGAAGAGCTTGAAAAAAGAGCGCGACTGGCAGCGGTTTACAATGTCTTTGCATTTGTGCTCTTCTTTGTGTTTATCATGATCCTGCCAAGATTGGCGGAAGCATCCATACATCCCGGAACCGACGGGAATCCCGCCCTGGCTTCGGGTGACCTTGCACCAATGATGAGAAAGGTGTTTTTCCCGGCCATGGCCGCCTGGTTTATCCTGGCGTGGTGGGTTTTTTCCCTCTACTACCGCCTGGACAGGCTTCGCCATCAAATTGCTGAATTAACTGAAAATTATTAGGCCATGTTTGAAGCAGGTGACAAGATATTTGTGGCGGTGGCTGTCATTTCCCTTATTATACTGGGTCTGGCGGCATTTATGTTTTACCTGGAGCACCGCATTGGCCGGTCTGAAAAAAAACTAAGGGAACTGAAAGAGCGCCTGGAGCCCGGGCCATCCGGAGAACGTGAGATCGAACCAGAGCACTGAAATAAAACCGGGAGCACTGAGATCGAAACGGGAAAACACTGAGATCGTAACTACTGTAATGCCATGAAAAGATCCCACATCATCGCCCTGTTGTTCATCGTGGTAGCCATCGGTGCCATTGTCAGTACGGTGTACAATGCCGGCACTTATTCCAGTTTTTCTGAAGCCCGCATGCATCCAGGGCGGGAGGTGCATATCATCGGGGAGCTGGTACGTGAAAAACCCATGGAGGAAGTCCTGTTGGAGAACACCTTGGTATTGCGGTTCCATATGCGTGACAGCCACGGTGAAGAGTCTGAAGTAATCTATTTTGGAGCCAAGCCGCAGGATTTTGAGAAATCCGACCAGGTGGTACTCATTGGCAGTTACAGGGAAGAACAATTCATTGCCTCCAGCCTCCTGTTGAAGTGTCCATCAAAATACAATCCTGAAGACCTTCAGCCTGAGGAATTCGAAACCCAGACGTACTCTTACTTAACCCGCTCTGAGTAGGATCTTGACCGGGTATCCACCCGAATTCGTTCTCCGGTATCTATGAACAGAGGTACGTTCACAACGGCACCGGTTTCGAGTGTGGCCGGCTTTAGTGTATTGGTCGCGGTATCCCCCCTTACGCCCGGTTCAGAATAAGTCACTTCCAGGTCAACAAAAGGCGGGAGCTCACAGCTTAGCGGTGTCTCGGTGTCTGCATGGTAAACAATCTCCACCTCCTGGCCTTCCTTCAGCAGGTCCGGGGCATTAATCAGCTCTTCCATAATCATCACCTGTTCAAAGGTTTCAGAGTGCATGAAATGATAGCCGGATTCGTCCTTGTACAGGTACTGATAAGGGCGTCTTTCCACCCTGGCAATATTGATCTTGACCCCGGCATTGAAAGTGTTTTGCAAAACCTTGCCGGTTTTCAGGTTCTTGAGTTTGGTGCGCACGAATGCGCCACCCTTGCCAGGTTTTACATGCTGAAATTCAACAATCACATAAAGATCGTTATTGAATTCGAGGCATAACCCATTGCGGAAGTCTGCTGTTGTTGCCATTCGATGTTTTTTTTGAGGCTACAAAAATAGTAAAAAATCAATAGCCCGGTCTGACTAAACGTTTGCCCGGTCCGACCAAACGTTACCGGCAAGCGCCCCCCGACCAGCCAGTCCTTCCCGATTCCATCTTCCGCCCTGGTTGTTCCAGGCGGATAAAATGCCCACAGCCCGGGTACTCCTCTTCCTTGTGGTTGGATGCAATGACAATGGTCCGGTCTGTGCCGTAACATTGCAATAGTTCCTGGTACCATGCAACCCCTTCGCTGTCTAGGTGGCTGCATGGTTCATCCAGCAGCAGCAGTGGGGAGTTGCCCATGATGGCAAGCAGCAGTTTTACCCGCTGCAGCATTCCTGATGAGTATTGTCGGATGGGCTTGTGGATATGGTCTTTAAGCAGAGAGATATCCAGCAGGTCCTGCTCCTGAAAGCCTGGCAAAAAGGCCCTGAATTTTCTCTGGAACCGGATGATTTCGGGCAGTGTAAACTCCTCTATGATCTCCATGGAGGGCGCAGCCAGTCCGATGTACCGGAAAACCTCGTCCGTGTCCAGGACCTGCTCATTATGCTGCCACCTGACAGACCCTTCGCTGGCAGAGAGATATCCTGCAAGCATCAGCAACAAGCTCGACTTTCCTGAGCCGTTCCTTCCGGTAATGGCCGTCCGGTTCCCGGCAGAAATTTCCTGGCTGAGGCCGCGGAATATCCACCTCTGGTTGAATTTCTTGCCGGCATTTTGCAGCTGGATCTCCATACTGATCGCTGACTAGCTTTCCTTTTGGATGTAACCCTTCATCACACCACGGCTGGAGGAGGTGATGAAGTTGATGATCTCATCCCTTTCCGGGCTGGCCGGGAGCGCTGTCCCGATGTGGGCCACTGCCTGGGAAATGTTCAGGTTCCTTGAATAGATGATGCGGTAGATATCGTGGATCTCGTTGATCTTTTCACTGGTAAAGCCCCTCCTTCTCAGTCCGACACTATTTATTCCCGCAAAGGAAAGGGGATCCCTCGCGGCTTTTGTGTAAGGCGGAACATCCTTTTGGACGAGTGATCCACCGGAGATCATGACGTGGGCCCCGATGTTGACGAACTGGTGCACAGCCGAGAGTCCGCCTACGATGGCATAATCGCCAATGGTGATGTGTCCGCCAAGGTTTACGGCATTGGCCAGGATACAATGATCGCCGACCACACAATCATGGGCCACGTGCACATAGGCCATCAGCAGGCTGTGGCTGCCGACCACGGTCTTCATGCTTGCACTGGTGCCCCGGTTTACGGTCACAAACTCCCTGATCGTGGTGGAATCTCCGATCTCCACGGTGGTTTCCTCCCCGCCGAACTTCAGGTCCTGTGGAATGGCGCCAATCACCGCACCAGGGAAGACACGGCAGTTCCTGCCAATGCGGGTCCCCTCCATGATGGTTGCGTTGGATCCGATCCAGCTTCCTTCGCCGATCTCCACGTTTTTATGAATGGTCACAAAAGGTTCGATCACGACATTGTCTGCAATCTTTGCTTCGGGATGTACGTATGCCAGTGCCTGGTTCATTGTTTTTTGCCGATCTGTGCCATCAGTTCCGCTTCCATGACCAG
>SLNU01000207.1 GCA_007132865.1 Bacteroidales bacterium
AAAGTGATCGAATACAGCCATTCAGCAGGCATTCTTTCCTACCGCCAGAAGATGTGCGAATATTATGCGAAACATGATATCCATATCACACCCGACGACATCATTGTGGGTGCCGGGGCTTCCGAAGCGATATTGTTCGCCGTGCAGACTTGCCTGAACCCGGGAGACGAGATCATCGTTCCGGAACCCTTCTATGCGAATTACAACGGCTTTGCCATCAGCGCCGGGGTGAAAGTCAGGCCCATCGTATCGACCATTGAGACAGGCTTTGCCCTGCCTCCGATTGCCGATTTTGAAAAAGCCATCACCGACAAGACCAAGGCCATTCTGATCTGCAACCCCAACAACCCCACCGGCTACCTCTATTCACGCGAAGAGCTGGAGGTGCTGCGCCAGATTGTGAAGAAATATGACCTGTTTTTGTTTTCCGACGAGGTGTACCGGGAGTTTTGCTATGACGGGACCAGCCATTTTTCCGTGATGAACCTGGAAGGCATTGAAAACAATGTCGTGCTGTTCGATTCAGTAAGCAAGCGTTACAGTGCCTGCGGCATCCGGATCGGTGCGATGATCTCCCGCAACAAGGAGGTGATGACGACGGCATTGAAATTTGCCCAGGCCCGGCTGAGTCCGCCTTCCCTCGGACAAATTGCTGCCGAGGCCGCTGCCGCCACACCCGATTCCTATTTTGAGGAAGTCATCAAGGAATATGTTGCCCGCCGCGACACCGTGGTGCTGGCCATGAACCGCATGGAGGGGGTGTTGTGCCCCAACCCCAAGGGAGCTTTTTACGTGACGGCCCGCTTGCCCATTGACGACTGCGACAAATTCTGTCAGTGGCTGCTGGAATCGTTCGACTACGAAAACCAGACCGTGATGCTGGCCCCTGCTTCCGGCTTCTATTCCACACCCGGAGGCGGCAAGAACGAGGTGCGCATTTCCTATGTGCTGAATGTGGATGACTTGCATAAATCCATGCGCTGCATTGAAGAGGCCCTGAAGGTGTATCCGGGGCGCACGATTTAAATATTTGTCGGATGGATATTTCCTTATTGGTTCTGGCTGCCGGGATGGGCAGCAGGTATGGCGGCACCAAGCAGCTTGACGGCCTTGGTCCCTCTGGGGAGACCATCATGGATTATTCGGTATATGATGCCATCCAGGCGGGCTTCACGAAGGTGGTGTTCGTGATCCGGGAGAGCTTCGAGGAAGCCTTTCGCCGGGATGTGGTGCAAAAGCTGTCCGGAAAACTGAAGGTGGAACTGGTCTGCCAGGAAATCGACAATGTCCCGTCGGGCACCAGGGTTCATCCGGAACGCACCAAACCCTGGGGTACCGCACACGCCATGCTGATGGCCAAAGGTGTAATCAATGAACCTTTTGCGGTAATCAATGCCGATGACTTTTACGGCCGGGAATCTTACGCATTGGTGGCGGATTTCCTGAAAGGGCAGGTCGGAAGGGGTTCGGCAGACTACTGTATGGCTGGTTACCGCCTTGCCAACACCCTGTCAGCCCATGGCAGTGTTTCAAGAGGCATCTGCCGCCTTGACGGGGCGGGATCCCTGGCTTCGGTGACCGAGCATACATCCATCCGCAGGGAAGCCGGCGGGAAAATCTTCAGTCACGGGGAGGAGGGACCATATCCTTTGCGCGATGAGGATGTCGTATCCATGAACTTCTGGGGCTTTGCGCCCGGAATCTTCGGGCACACCGACCGCATGTTTGCAGATTTCATGAGGGAAAAGGGGCAGGAGCTGAAGTCAGAGCTCTATATTCCGGGGGTCGTGGACCAATTGATCCGGGAAGGCAAGGCCCGGGTAAAGGTGCTGCCATCAAAGGCCCGGTGGTTTGGTGTCACCTATCGCGAGGACCGGCCGGAGGCCGAAAAAAACATCCGGGAGCTGGTGGCGGCCGGCGTTTACCCCCCCAGGCTGTTCTAACCACCTCGGGCCCTGCCTGGCTGTATGTCTAAGGAATTATCACTTTTGTGGCGGCCGCAGCGATACCCGATGTCGTTCCGACGATATATACCCCGGCCGGAAACCGTGGCCCAATGCGGTGTCGTCCCGGACCATCAAGCCTTACGGAATGTATTTCCTGCCCGGTGACCGAGTAGACACGAACCCATATCGGTCCGATTTCCCTGCTTTCAACGAATAAGTGGTTGTCCCAGGCATAGGCGCTGGTATTGGTGCCGGGTGGAGTCGGAACGCCCGTGGGAGGCAGGATGACCTCTTCGAAGGGCCATCCTTCCAGGCTGAAGTTGTTGAAGCTGACCCGTCCGCCTTCATCTTCCTGCATATTCTCGCCGGCAAAGCGGATTCGTACCCTGAAATCCGGATTGTCATCTGCAGCATCTATCCCGGAGAAATCCGCCTCGTAAAGCTTATAGGCAGGGGAGAGGTTCCATCCACCTTCGGGGGGCGTCAGGGATACCCATTGGTCTTCCCTGTACGGATCGCCCCGGTTATTTTCTTCCCTGTCCGGACCGTCTGCTGTCCTATTTTGCTCTCCTGCTGAATAGTCTATATATAGTTTCCCAGCCGCCCCTTCATCCATGGCCGCAAAACGCAAGCTCAGGTTTTTGAATCCGCTGGTGGGTAGCAGCAGCTCCAGCATGTTCCTTCCCCCGTCGCCGATAAACGGCTGCCTTACCTGTAATCCACGCATGGCTGCTTCGTCATAGTCCTGCATGAGGTTTCCCCGGGGCTGGTAGTTCAGGGGAGTCGGCATATTCCTGCGTTCCATGGATGCATTGCGCCAAAACGGACTTTCTTCGTCAAACGGGTAGCCTGCCAGTGCGGAATGGAACACCAGCGCTGCCGATTCCGGCAGGCTGTAAGTGGCATGCAGGGTGTCCAGGGGTTGGTTGTTCGGGATACTGGTGTCAAAGTACCAGTAATGGATCAGGTGCATGGGTCCAATTTTCACAAAATGCGCGGTGAGATTGCCCAATTCAGACGGGTCGCGTATAATCAGCGAGGACTCCGCGTCCGACACTCCCTCCCAATGGCTGAATGCGTATTCATCGGCGGGTACGGCCTCCACCCGGATGGGAACCTCCCGGAAGTACGTACCGGTCCATTGCACCGGTTCCTGGCCGCTCCCTCCCGGCTCAAAGTGCAGCTCCAGTGTGTTCAGCCGGATAAACCCGTGGTCATGACCGGATACATTCAGTCCTACCGTTGCATATCCTGGCAGCTTAAAAAAATTCCGTAAATGTTGGCGTTGCCATCCCGGCCGATTGGACGCAAAATGACGCAGCGTGGCGACATGCTGGTTCCAGCTTCCCATGTTGGAAGGCTGTTTCCACCTGTGGATGTGTTCCGGCATCTGGGGTTGAACCACTTGCTGATGCGCATCAATGATGGCCAACACGGAATCTGACTGAAACCTGGTATTGAGCAAGTCTGCAAAGCGGTTGATGAAATCATGGCGGAACTGCTCATTTCTTAGCAGATTTCGCAGCAGGAAAGTAGACCAATCCGGGTTCGGCCACTCCGTATTTCCCTCTTCGGTGGCAAACGCCAGCGTATGATGATTCGGCCCATTGCCCACCAGTCCGAATCCAAAGTCCGTATCGTAAACCAGCCACCGCCATCGCCCATCGTGACCGAAGGGGTTGTCGGGTTCATAGGTAAAGGTCTGCTTGCGCCAGAAATCGATGTTGTTGCCGGGCCAGTCGGTGTTGGCAGCAAAAATGTTTGCCACCTGGTAGTCGATGAAATTTTCCATGTCGATGCGGTTCCGCACGATCCTGAAATGCGCATCCGACGCCATATCATTGTCCCGAATATAGTTCAGGGTGTTTATGTAATGGACCCTGCCGCCTTCCTTTATCATGCCATTGTGGGTCAGCAGGTCCAAGCTCTCCTCCTCCACACCGAACACCCTGAGGATGTAATGCTTGTCATAGCGCTCCCGGATCTTGTGGATGCCCCAGTACTCGCCGTTGATGAACAGCACAGCGGGCTGGTGGGCCTGGGTCTCCACATTCAGCGGCCGGACTACCTCCTGTATCATTGCATCCCGGAACATTGTTCTGTCCCAGTCGTTCCCCGAGTTTCTGAGAATCAGCCGCTTGAATGAATCATGGGGGTAGTTTGGGAAGAAAGGATAGTCGAGGGTGGAGGTCCCGTAGGCATTTCGGGCATAAATTCTCAGGGATTTCATCGGATAGGACCGGGTCCACGCCCCGTGTATCCGGATGCCAACATCCTGGCTGAGGTCGGGGCGGTCGGAATGGGTGTCAAAGAAGGTGAAGTGGGCCGGGTATTCCCATTCCCCCCCCCGGCGGTGGTAGTTGGCCGGACGGCCGCCATTGGCCTGGTCGTGGGGGTGGTTCAGCCGCCAGTCGTCAAATACCTTCCCGGGGGTATAAATGCCCGTCTCATAGTCGAACAGGTGGTTTTCGTTGATGGAGATGGAGATGACCGGAAGATGGTAGCGGCTGCGGGCCTCTGGATGGACGAAATAGACATGGGTGATCACCGGACTGGGTTTTAAGCCCTCCTTCATGGTTAGGGCCCTGACGATGGTGTTCTTGAACACCGGGCTGTCAGGGAAATAATAATTGGTGTTGTAGGCGCTGGCCTTGCGGGTCAGGCTGTCTGGCTCAGAGGAACGGTCAGATACCTGCAGCGGCTCTGTGTAGATGTAGGTATGGAAGGCCCCCGTGAGGAAGTCTCCCGGGCTGCTTCCGGGTTCCATTGGCCATGAATTCTTATACCGGTAGGTGGTTCCCCCTACGGCGCCGGGATCAGGTGTCGAGCCGTCGAGCGTATAATAGATCACCGCCCCGGGCTCTCCGGTGGTAAGGGTCAGGTAGAAGTCCTCCTGGTAAAAGCCGCTGACATGGGAGAAATCAGGGGGTTGCAGGGCTTCGTCTGACTCACCCAGTGTGGCAGCCTGATGTCCGGGTTCGCCACCAGCATCCTGGTATGAGACCGGAGCAGCTGAGAGGGTAACCTCCAGAGGTACCATGGTCCACAGCAACAAGAACGCAGCCGTCCAAAACAACCTGGCAAATGGAGTATTTACTGCTTTTAGCAGAACAGAAATATGCATAAGCGTTCCGGGTGAAATGGTCACCCCGGTTTGTAAAAATAGTAAATTCTGGTTGTTGGTTGTTGGTTGTTGGCTTTTGGTTGTTGGTTGTTGGTTGTTGGTTGTTGGCTGTTGGTTGTTGGGTGTTGGCTAGTCAATGCCTAAATAACGTTGACCTTTTTAATACTTAATTTGCTTCTTTTATTATTGTTGTGATTAACTGTTAATAACGGGAAATAACTCGAAGAGTTATTCTCGTTATCAA
>SLNU01000297.1 GCA_007132865.1 Bacteroidales bacterium
AAACGGAGATGATGCGCTACCTGAAGAAACTGGAGAACAAGGACCTGGCGCTGAACCGGACCATGATTCCGCTGGGTAGCTGCACGATGAAGCTGAATGCCGCAGCTGAGCTTTTTGCCCTCAGCTGGCCGGAGTTCAACAGCCTGCATCCTTTTGTGCCGGCCGAGCAGGCCGAAGGATACCTGGAAATGATCGATACCCTGGAGAAGGACCTCTGCGAGATCACCGGATTCGCCGGCATGTCGTTCATGCCAAATTCAGGGGCATCGGGTGAGTACACCGGACTGATGGTTATCCGCGCTTACCACGAAAGCCGTGGGGAAGCCCACCGCAACGTGACCCTTATCCCCTCCTCCGCCCATGGCACCAACCCTGCCAGCGCCGTGATGGCAGGCATGAAGGTGGTCGTGGTGAAGTGCGACGAACACGGCAACATCGACATGGATGACCTGCGTAAGAAAGCAGAGGAGCATAAGGACAAGCTGGCTGCCATCATGGTGACCTATCCGTCTACACATGGTGTATTTGAGGAGGAAATCCTCGACCTGACCCGCATCATTCATGCGTATGGCGGACAGGTTTACATGGATGGTGCCAATATGAACGCACAAGTCGGACTGACCAACCCGGCCATCTGCGGGGCGGACGTATGCCACCTGAACCTGCACAAGACCTTTGCCATTCCGCATGGGGGTGGCGGACCCGGAGTCGGACCCATCGGTGTGGTTCCTCACCTGGTGCCCTTCCTGCCGTCCCACCCGCTGGTGAAGACAGGCGGAGACAAGGGAATCCATCCCGTGGCTTCCGCACCCTTCGGCAGCGCGCTGATTTTGACCATCACCTACGCCTATATTAAGATGGTGGGCGGAGTCGGACTAAAGGAGGCCACACGTATTGCGATTCTCAGCACCAACTACCTGAAGAAAAAGCTGGAAGCGGATTACAAGGTGCTTTATACCGGGAAGAACGGATGGGCCGCCCATGAAATGATCCTGGACTGCAATCCGCTGAAGCGATTGGCTTCGGTGGATGCCATCGACATTGCCAAACGGCTGATGGATTACGGGTTCCATGCCCCCACCGTGGCCTTTCCCGTACCCGGAACCCTAATGGTGGAGCCCACCGAGAGCGAACCTTTGTCAGAACTGGACCGGTTCATCGATGCGATGCTCGCCATCCGGGAAGAGATCCGCGAAATCGAAGACGGCAAGGCAGATCCTGATAACAACGTGATCAAGAATGCCCCGCATACCGCGGAGATGGTAATCAGCAGCGACTGGGACAAGCCCTATGAAAGGGAGAAGGCAGCCTTCCCAAGGCCCTGGTCCAAAGAGATGAAGTACTTCACGCCGGTCACCCGCATCGACGATGCGTTCGGGGACCGCAACCTGGTATGCACCTGCGAACCCATGGAAAGTTATATGCAGGACTAGCAACCAAGGGCTAAAAAAAAAGCCGCTCCTGAACGGGGCGGCTTTTTTTTATCCTGGCGGCTTTTCCCTGACTGGCCAATGTTTTTTGCGGCCAGATGTTATTTCTTGTGGTACAAAAAACGCTTGATCTTCTTGGTGGGCGTCTTCTCAAATGGCTCGTGTTGTTCCTCGATCAACGTCAGGCGGGAAAACCGGTTCAGCCGGGAATTGACCCTGTGCTGGATCTCCTGCAGACGCAGTTTGACTTTTTCCTGGGCCTGGCCATATAAATTGGATGCGGAATCCTTCAGGTCCTGGTAACGCTCCCCGGCAGTCTCCTTGAAATTCTGATAGCTTTCACCGGCAGACTCCCTCAAATGGTGGTAGCGCTGGTCAATCTCCTCATAGTTCAGATGCACCTTGGCTACCAGTTTGCCCTTTAATTCATAGACAAGGGATTCCAGCACATGGTGCTCGCTATTGATTACCGCCTCGATGTCTTCCGGGTAGATGTTTTCGCCGGTCGGACTAATTATAATATTCTTCAGGCGGCCACGGATGTACAGATAACCATCGGCATCCATCGAGCCCAGGTCGCCGGTCTTGAACCAGCCATCCTCGGTGAACACATCCTTTGTAACTTGTTCTTCCTTGTAATACCCCTTCATGATATTGGGGCCCCTGGCAAGGATCTCCCCCTCACCGGTTTCCGGGTCGGGCTTGTCAATTTTAATCTCCTGCCCGGGCAGGTTGAAACCGGTGGACTGGAACTTGGTAATTTTTGGGCTGCAGCCTGCCAGCAAGGGAGAGGTCTCGGTCAGGCCATAACCAATGGCGTATGGGAAGCCCGCATCCCTCAGGAAACGCTCGGCCTCTGCATTGAGCTTGGCTCCGCCAATGCCAAAAAAGTGAAGCTTGCCCCCAAAGGCCTTGTAAATCTTCTTTCCGGCAAGTTTGTGGAAAAATTTCTGAGCGGTCCGGTTCTTTCCCAAAAAGCGCATGACAGGGCTGCCAGTGAGTTTGGGCTTGACCCGGTTCTGGTAAACTTTTTCGATGATCAGCGGCACGGTCAGCATCATGGTCGGTTTCACGGCCTGCATGGCCGGCAGCAGTACGGCCGGCGTCGGCAGCTTGTCAAGGTAATATACCGAAGCACCCATCATAAAGGGAATGATAAAACCAATGGTGCATTCATAGGTATGTGGTAGCGGGAGGACCGATAACAGGCGGTCTGACTGGTCCACAGGCTGTATCCCCAAAGTGTTGACAGCATTTGACAAAATGTTCCTGTGGGTCAGCATCACCCCCTTGGGTTTTCCGGTGGTTCCGGAAGTATACAAAATGGCAGCCAGGTCTTCTTCGGCGGGCACGGGCAGGGCTTCCCCGGCCACGATTCCGGCAACTTCCTCTTTCCTTTCAATGCGGCCGTTCAGTTCAAGGCTTCCCAGGCTGATGTGGCTGAGGTCATCCGCCAGTATGGCGGCCTTCAGGCTCTTTGGCAATGCCTGGTGCAGCTTACCGGACTGCTTCTCAGACACAATAATCACCCTGGATTCGCTGTGGGAAAGGATGTTCTCAATCTCGGGCCCGGAAAAATCCACCAGTATCGGCACCACCACGGCACCCATGCTTGTAATCGCCAGGTAGGAAACACCCCAGTTCGGCATGTTCTGGCTTAACAAAGCCACCCTGTCCCCTTTTCTGACACCCAGGGCAAGCAGCTTCTCACTGAGCGCATCGGCATGGGATTTTACATCCGCATAGGTTAAAGGCTCCTCGCCCACAAAAGACAAGGCCGGCAAGCCCGAATACATTCGACCACTATTCTCAAGCAGTCTGCGAAAATTTAATTCTTTGATAATACTCATAAAATTGGGTTATACTGCAAAGGTAGTGATTAATAGAGCCTAAAAGTCATAAAATATTATAAACAGATGTATAATTTTTAAGACCCCGGCTTTTTTTCGACCCTGGCTTTGGAAACCTACGCGCGCGCCGATAAAGGAAAAGGTTCACCCCCGGGATAGCAGGGTGTCGAAATAGAAAATGGTTTTTTTCAGGCCTTCTTCAAGCTGGATGCCGGCTTCCCAGTCGATCAGTCGCCTGGCATAGGACGTGTCGGGCTGGCGCTGCACAGGATCATTCTCGGGAAGCGGCAAATAGGTGAGTCCGGACGAGGAGCCGGTCAGCTCTATCACCTTTCTGGCCAGGTCGATGATTGTGAATTCATTTTCATTGCCCAGGTTCATCGGACCCGTAATGTCGTCGTCGGTTTGCATAAAACGGACCATGCCCTCTACCAGGTCATCCACATATTGGAAACTCCTGGTCTGGCTGCCGTCTCCGTATATGGTAATATCCTTGTTCCGAAGGGCCTGCACAATGAAGTTCGACACGACCCGGCCATCGTCGGGCTGCATACGGGGTCCGTAAGTGTTGAATATGCGGACAATCTTGATGACCACGCCGTTCTGGTTGTGGTAATCCATGAACAGGGTTTCCGCACAGCGCTTCCCTTCATCATAGCATGACCTGATCCCCACCGGGTTCACATTGCCCCAATAGTCTTCCCTTTGCGGGTGGACAATGGGGTCACCGTAAACCTCGCTGGTGGAGGCCTGCAGAATCCGGGCACGGATGCGCTTGGCCAAACCGAGCATGTTGATGGCCCCCATCACAGAAGTTTTGATGGTCTTGATCGGGTTGTACTGGTAATATACGGGGGAAGCCGGACAGGCCAGGTTGTATATCTCGTCCGCCTCCAGGAAGATCTCCCTGGTAATGTCGTGACGGATCAATTCAAAATACGGATGGTCCAACAAGTGGATTACATTGCCCTTGGCGCCTGTAAAGAAATTGTCCAGGCAGATGACCTCATGGCCCTCTTTGAGAAATCGCTCACAAAGATGCGAACCGATAAACCCGGCGCCGCCGGTTACCAGTATCCTCTTTTTCCTTATGCGCTCTGTGCCTTCCAATGGTTTATCCCCTTCCTATACCATAATAAACGAACCCATTCTCCCTGGCGTCTGCCGGATCGAAAATATTTCTTCCGTCAAACAACACCTTCTGGTTCATCAGCCTTTCCAGTACCTTGTAGTTGGGAATGCGGAACTCATTCCATTCCGTCACCAGGGCAAGTCCGTCGACCCCGATTACTGCCTCGTACATATCCCCGGCATATTGAATGCGGTCTGCCAGATAATGGGCCTTTGCCTCGTTCATCGCGACCGGGTCATAGGCGACCACGCTGGCGCCGGCTTTCAGCAGGTCCTCAATCAGCACCAGGGACGGTGCCTCACGCATATCGTCCGTTCCGGGCTTGAAGGAAAGGCCCCATAAGGCGAATTTCTTCCCGGCAATATTTCCCCCAAAGTGGTCAAGGATCTTTTTTGTTACCACGTGTTTCTGGTCGTTGTTCACCTTTTCCACAGAATCCAGCAAGCGCAGGTCATACCCGAAATCCCGGGCGGTCCTGATCAGGGCCTTGACGTCCTTGGGAAAGCAGGACCCCCCGTACCCGATGCCGGGATAAATAAATTTGTTTCCGATGCGCGGGTCGCTCCCTATCCCGCGGCGCACATGGTTGATGTCTGCCCCCACAATCTCGCACAGGTTGGCGATGTCGTTGATGAAGCTGATCTTGGTCGCCAGCATGGCATTGGCGGCATACTTGGTCATTTCCGAGGAAGTGATGTCCATAAAGATCAGCGGATGGCCGTTCAGCAAAAAGGGTTTGTAAAGGCGTTCCAGCACTTTTTCGGCCCTTTCTGATTCCACCCCGATCACAATCCGGTCGGGCTTCATGAAATCATCCACGGCATTTCCCTCCTTCAGGAATTCCGGGTTTGACGCCACATCGAACTCCACGACAGACCCCCGCTTATCCAATTCTTCCTGTATGGCCTGCTTCACCTTTTTCGCGGTTCCGACAGGCACAGTGCTCTTGGTAACCACCACAGCATAATGGCCCAGCGTTTTTCCGATCTCCCGGGCAACCCCGATCACATAGTTCAGGTCAGCGCTTCCGTCCTCCCCCGGCGGGGTCCCGACAGCAATGAAGATCACATCGCAGCCATCTATCACCTCCCCGATTCGGGTGGTAAAATAAAGACGCTCCTTTTCCACATTGCGCTCCACGATCTCATCAAGTCCCGGTTCATAGATCGGTAAAACGCCCTTATTCAGGTTATCAATTTTCTCTTGGTTAATATCAACACAATAGACCATGGCGCCTGTCTCTGCCAGGCAGGTGCCCGTCACCAGGCCAACATATCCGGTCCCTACTACCAATACCTTCATTAAAAATATTTTAATAAAACAAATCCGGCCTGATGCCATGCGGCCAGTTGATACAAATAATATGTTCCAATTTACAACAACGAATAGGAAACGGCCAGTCCGACTGTCACCACGCTTGCCATCACCATCAGCTTGATCAGGATGTTCAGGCTCGGCCCGGAGGTGTCCTTGAACGGATCGCCCACGGTGTCTCCCACGACAGCTGCCTTGTGGTTTTCAGAACCTTTGCCCCCATAATTGCCCTCTTCGATGTACTTCTTGGCATTGTCCCATGCCCCGCCGGCATTGGCCATGAAGATGGCCATGGCAAAGCCCGAGGAGATGGTCCCCACCAACAATCCGGTCACCCCAGCGACCCCGAAGATAAATCCCACTACAACAGGGATCAACAACGCGATCAGGGAAGGCACCATCATTTCCCGCTGGGCCCCCTTGGTGGAAATGGCCACACACCGGGCATAATCGGGCTCTGTCGTGCCTTCCATGATGCCTGGTATTTCACGGAACTGCCGGCGCACCTCATCGACCATTTTCTGAGCGGCACGCCCCACCGCGTTCATGGTCATGCCACTGAACAGAAATACCGAAAGCACCCCAATGAAGATCCCCACAATTACCAACGGGTTCATCAGGTGGATATCGTAGTGATGGATAAAGTCAATGAATTGGGCGTCCCTGGCAGCCACCGGCTCAATGCCGTTGATGATGGCATCTGGCATGTCGAGGAACTTGACATACATAATCTTCACTTCTTCAAAATAGGCAGCCAGCAGAGCCAGCGCCGTCAATGCCGCACTGCCTATCGCAAACCCCTTGCCCGTGGCTGCCGTGGTGTTGCCCAGGGCATCCAGCGCATCGGTGCGCTTACGCACCTCTTCCCCAAGGTGGCACATCTCTGCATTGCCCCCGGCATTGTCTGCAATGGGTCCGTAAGCATCTGTCGCCAGGGTGATCCCCAGCGTGGAAAGCATTCCCACGGCTGCAATGCCGATCCCGTACAGCCCCATGTTCAGTCCGCCTGAATCAAAGGTAAAGCCCGAAGAAAAAGAGTAGGCAAGGGTAATGGCCACACAGATGATTCCAAGGGGTATGGCCGCGGAGATCAGCCCCGTGCCAATGCCGCTGATAATGATGGTAGCGGGACCCGTAGCGGCAGATTCCGCAATTTTGCGTGTGGGACGGTAGGCAGATGCGGTGAAGTATTCGGTGGACTGCCCGATGGCAATCCCCGCCAGGAGTCCGACTACGATTGAACCCCATATCCCCATATAATTGGGCAGTCCGAGCAGGTATAGTATCCCCAGAGAAAACACCACAATCAGCGCCGCGCTGGTATTCACCCCCACGCCCATCGACTTTAAAAGTTGCTTTTGGGTGGCACCTTCCCTGGTACGCACCATGAATACCCCGGCAATGGAAAGGAGTGTGCCGACTGCAGCAATCAGCATCGGGGCGAGCACCGCATTGAACTGCATTTCCTCACCGAAGCCGACGAAAGCCGCAGCTCCCAGCAGCGCAGTAGCCAGGATGGATCCGGCAAAGGACTCAAAGAGGTCAGCGCCCATGCCAGCCACATCCCCGACATTGTCACCCACATTGTCTGCGATGGTGGCGGGGTTGCGCGGGTCATCCTCGGGGATCCCGGCCTCCACCTTTCCGACCAGGTCGGCACCCACATCGGCAGCCTTGGTATATATGCCGCCACCTACACGCGCAAACAGCGCCTGGGTGGAGGCCCCCATGCCAAAGGTCAGCATCGTGGCCGTGATGGTCAGCAACTTCATGCCCATCTCTGCTTCGGGGATAAATACATTCAGCACCAGGAACCATGCCGACACATCCAACAGGACCAGTCCCACTACGACCAGTCCCATGACGGCTCCTGACCGGAACGCCAAACGCAGTCCGCCGTCCAGCGAAACCCGGCAGGCATTGGCAACCCTGGCGGATGCATAGGTGGCAGCCTTCATCCCAAAAAAGCCGGCAAGGCCCGAGAAGGCGCCGCCCGTCAGAAATGCAAATGGCACCCAGGGGTTCTGGACCCCCAGCCCATAGGCCATGAAGGCAAAAATCACCGTAATCACCGCAAACACAATGATTACCACCTTGTACTGCTGACGAAGGTAAGCCGCAGCGCCCTTGCGCACATGATTGGCAATTTTTTTCATCATGTCCGTACCTTCATCATGGGCCATCATCTGCCTGAAGAAAAACCAGGCAAACCCGAGGGCCAAAACCGAGCTGAGCGGCACCAACCAAAAGAATACTGGCATAGTTCTAATTTGTTAAATATTTAAGCGAAAATAATATGACGTCAAAATTAAAAATTATATCCAACCACAAAAAAAAATTGCAGAATAAGATAAAAAAAACATCCTCCTGCAGACCACATGCCCGTCCCGGTCACTTCTCTATGGAATTCTAATAAAATTGTCTTAATTTTGGGTTGTCGGATAATGAAGGGTGAACCGGAATGAAAAAAATTAAGCTGGAAATTTTAGGAATTTCATACAGCCAGTCCCAATCTGGTGCTTATGCGTTAATCCTGGGTGAGTCCGGGAAGAAACGTCGCCTACCGATCATCATCGGCAGCTTTGAAGCTCAGGCCATCGCTATCGAGCTGGAAAAGATGAAACCCAGCCGGCCCCTGACCCACGACCTTTTCAAGAACTTTGCGAGCACTTTCAACATCAACGTGACCGAAGTGGTCATCTATAAATTCAGCGAAGGCATCTTCTTTGCCCGGCTGGTGTGCTTTGACGGGATCAAGGAGGTTGAGATCGACTCCCGCACTTCAGACGCGGTAGCCATTGCCGTCAGGTTCCAATGCCCCATCTACACATATGAATCCATCCTAAAAGCAGCCGGCATCGTGCTTCAGGATGAGGAAACCCCGGCCAGCCCAAAGGTAGTCGTAAATGAACCAGTCGAAAAGGATCCGTCCTATTCCAGCCTCACCCTCTCCGAGCTGGAAACCATGCTGATGGCTGCCATTGACGAGGAAGCCTACGAAAAGGCCTCCCGGATCCGCGACGAGATCAACAAGCGGAAAAAAAGCAAATAATTTCATTTATCAAGCGCCCCGTTGGGAAAAAAATGCATAGGTTTGCATCCGGTCCGCAATGGCCGTGACCGATATTTTTGTGGTGTTAATGAAACCGGACCATCATGAAATCCTTTCTTTATTTATTCCTTTTTGTGGTTTTGACGCTCTGTCCGTTCGGACTCACCTCGCTGGGGTCGGAGACCCCGGGGAACCAGGCTGAAACAGAGCGCCTGGTCAGACTCCAGGAAGGATTCGAAACGGTCACAAGCACGGAAACGGGCGGTACGCAAAGGACCAGTACAGCCCCGCAAAGGACCGGTACAGCCCCGCAAAGGACCGGTACGGCCCCGCAGGGGACCGGTACGGCCATAAGCCCGCAAGCGGCCGATACTGCCATGACCCCGCTGGGGGCCGCTATGGCCACAACCCAGGAAGATGCCGACACGGCCACGACCCTATCCGGTATATCTCCGGAAGATGCCGACACGGAGGACACCGGGGTCACGGAGCTCACCCACGAGCCTGTAGAGGTCTTGTTCGATCAGGGGTTTTCAATAAGGAACCTTTTCAGGGGTTTGCTGGGAATGCTGTCACTGATCGGCATCGCCTGGGTGTTCAGCGCCAACCGCAAGGCGATATCATGGAAGGTGGTGGGCATCGGACTCGCCATTCAGCTGCTGCTGGCCTTCAGCATCCTGCAGGTCCCGCCCGTACAGTATTTCTTCGAACTGGTGGGAAAGGTCTTCGTGGTGATCCTGGATTTCTCCAAAGCCGGTACAGAATTCTTGTTTGCCGGGTTCCTTGACACCAGCACCTATGGCTTTATTTTCGCCTTCCAGGTGTTGCCGACCATCATCTTTTTTTCGGCCCTTACCAGCCTGCTCTTCTACCTGGGCATCATCCAGAAGGTGGTTTACGGACTGGCCTGGCTGATGACCAAAGCCATGCGGCTTTCCGGTGCAGAAAGCCTCTCCGTGGCCGGGAACATCTTTCTCGGACAAACCGAGTCGCCCCTGATGATCAAGGCTTACCTGGAGAAAATGACCCGATCGGAGATCCTGCTCGTGATGACAGGAGGTATGGCCACAATGGCCGGAGGGGTGCTGGCAGCCTACATCAGCTTTTTGGGCGGGGACGACCCCGTGCAACGCCTCGTATTTGCCAAGCATTTGCTGGCGGCATCCATCATGGCAGCACCAGGGGCCGTGGTGATCTCCAAGATCCTGATGCCCCAGACCCAGGAGATCGACAAATCCATGGATATCAGCAAGGATCGCATTGGCAACAACGTGCTGGATGCCATCTCCAACGGCACGACCGAGGGGCTCAAGCTGGCCGCGAACGTGGCTGCCATGCTGTTGGTTTTCATTGCCTTCATCGCCATGTTCAATTTTATTGTCGGAAAGCTCGGGTTGTGGATCAACCTGAACCCCTGGATTGAACAGATCAGCGACGGACAGTATTCCCAGCTGTCGCTGCAGTTCATACTGGGCTATGTTTTCGCCCCGGTCATGTGGCTGATAGGCATCAGCCTGCCCGACATCACGCTGGCCGGAAGGTTGTTGGGAGAAAAAGTAATCATGACCGAGTTCATCGGCTATGTGAGCCTTGCCGAGCTGAAGGATGCCGGGGCATTCTCCGACCCCAAATCGATCATCATGGCCACTTATATGCTTTGCGGGTTCGCTAATTTTGCCAGCATCGGCATACAGATTGGGGGAATCGGATCCCTGGCCCCCGGCAAGCGGGTCCTGCTATCGCAGTTCGGAATGCGGGCACTGCTCGGCGGCACGATGGCAGCGCTGATGAGCGCCACCATCGTCGGGATCATCCTGGGATAAAAAGGGAAAAAACACATGAAACAATACCTTGACCTCTTAGACCATGTACTTGAGAACGGAGTCCGCAAGGAAGACCGCACCGGTACCGGCACCCTGAGTGTCTTCGGATACCAGATGCGGTTCGACCTGCAGCAAGGCTTTCCCCTGCTTACCACCAAGAAACTGCACCTGCGGTCCATCATCCACGAACTGCTTTGGTTCCTGAAGGGGGATACCAATATCCGTTACCTGAATGAGCAAAAGGTGACCATCTGGGATGAGTGGGCAAACCCGGAGGGTGACCTCGGACCAATATACGGGGCCCAGTGGAGGCGCTGGCAGGCGGGGGAGCGGACCGTGGACCAGGTAGTCGGACTGATAGAGCAAATACGCACCAAGCCCGATTCCCGCCGCCTGATCGTCAGCGCCTGGAATGTCGGACAGATAGAGGAGATGGCGCTGCCACCCTGCCATGTACTGTTCCAGTTTTACGTGGCCGAAGGCAGGCTTTCCTGCCAGTTGTACCAGCGCAGCGCCGACATCTTCCTGGGCGTCCCCTTCAACATCGCCTCATACGCCCTGCTGGCCATGATGGTGGCCCAGGTATGCGAGCTACAGCTGGGTGAATTCATTCACACCTTTGGAGACGCCCACCTGTACCTGAACCATATCGAACAGGCAAAACTTCAGGCGGGACGGGAACCCCGGCCGCTTCCGACAATGCATATCAACCCGGAGGTAAAAGACATCCTGGGGTTCCGCTTTGAGGATTTCCGGCTGGAGGGCTACGACCCCCACCCGCACATCAAGGCCCCCATCGCGGTCTGAGCAACGGATTTGACACGGGTTGAAAAAAACACTACATTTACCGCCTCTGGGCTATTGTTGAATTCCGCGGGCCGCCTGCTTTCGCCCCCGGACACCAAACGCTGAAACATGAAGATTTCCCTCATCGCCGCCGTGGCGAACAACAATGTTATTGGCAACAATAACGGCCTGATCTGGAAGCTTCCGGCTGACCTGAAACATTTTAAGAACATGACCATGGGGCATGTGCTGATCATGGGGCGAAAGACTTTTGAGTCTATCGGGACGCCCTTGAAGGGCCGGACCACCATCGTGGTCACCCGGCAAAAGGGATACGATGCCAAAGGCTGTGCTGTCGCGCATTCGCTCAAGGAAGCCCTGAACCTGGTTAAGGAGGAAAAAAAAGAAGTGTTTGTGGCAGGAGGCGGGGAGATCTATTCCCTGGCCATCCAGCTCCACCAGGCCAGGCGCATTTACCTGACGCGTATTTATGCAGAATTTGAAGGGGACACATTCTTCCCTGAAATCGACAAGAACAGCTGGGAACTCATTGAACGCGACGACTGGGAGTCAGACGAAAAAAATCCCTACCCCTATTCGTTTCAGATCTACAAAAGGAAAAGCAAATAGCGCCGGGAAAAGCATATAGCGCCGGCTCAGGTGTTATGCCTCAGGTCTTCTGCGGCTGTTTCCGGGCGGCCGGGAACAGTACATTGTTTAGGATCAGCCGGTAACCCGGAGAATTGGGGTACAGGTTCAGGTCGGTGGGGGGATCGCCCACAAAGTGCTGGTAGTCTTCCGGATCATGCCCGCCCATGAAGGTAAATGTTCCGTTGCCCAGCGAGCCATGGATGTACCTGGCTTCGTTCTTCGCCCTGGTCTCCCCCAGTATCGTCACCGATGGTTTGATGAAATCATAGCGAAAGGCGGTGGTCTGTCCCATGAACCCCCTGACCACGCTTTCGTGGTTTTGGGTGAGCATGGTTGGCACGACATCCCATTTGGCGGAAAACTCGAATAGCGTGAAAAAATCCGTCCGCCTGTCCCGCCCCGATTTGGGGACGTCGATGTTTGACTTTTCATAGATTGTCGGGTCGGTGATCACGGTAAAGTTCTGAAAGGCGAAGGTGCGGCTGAAGTCAAGCTTTTCCTGGGCGCCGGGTTCCACCGGGTCTCCGTCGTACACCTCATGCAGGATATCCACCCCCTCTGCTGCCAGGGCGATATCGATGCTTTCCGGGGCAGAACACATCGCAAACATATAACCGCCGCCCGCCACAAAATCCCTGATCTTTTTTGCCACCGCGAGCTTCAGGTGGGAAACCTTGCTGTATCCAAGACGCCGGGCCGTTTCCTGGGCCAGTCTGACATCCTGCTGGTACCAGTCATTGTTGCGGTAGGCAAACCAGAACTTCCCGAACTGCCCGGTAAAGTCCTCATGGTGCAGGTGCAGCCAGTCGTAAAGGGGCAGCACCCCCGACAACACCTCTTCGTCGTATACCACATCATAGGGTATCTCTGAATAAGTCAGGGCCAGGGTCACGGCATCATCCCAGGGAAGGCTGTTGGGCGGGGAGTACACGGCGATTCGCGGCACCTTGTGCAGGCGGATCTCATCCATGTTCACATCGGGTTCGGCAATCTCGCGAAGGATGGCCGCGGCCTGCACATCGGCAATGACCTGGTAAGACACCCCGCGCACCAGCAATTCCTCCTCGAACTCCCGGTGGTGGTCAAACATAAAGCTGCCGCCACGGTAATTCAGCAGCCAGCTGATCTCTACGTCATAGGTGAGCACATGGTAGGCAATCCCGTATGCTTTCAGATGGTTGCGCTGGGTATTGTCCATCGGCACCAGGATCTGTGCCGCGAACACGGGCAGCTGGAAAACCAACAGCAAAAATATCAATAGCAGTCTGTACATTTCGAAAAGATTTTGATCCCACAACAAGGCAGGTACGGATAAACCGCGTGTCTTTACTATCAACGCAAAACCGATGGGATTGTTTTGCCGCTTCCTGCGGACAGGCATGCCGGGGGCGACCGAAATACCTTAGCTAGAAAGGCACTTCGTCGTCGTCCATGTCGTTCATCTTCGAGGGCAGGGTAAGCGTTTTCGCGCCCTGATCAAAACTGTCTGACGGACCCAGGTCAGACGGGTGGTCATAACCGCCAGCGTCGTAGTCGGTGAACTTGGCGAAGCGGCTGATGAAGCGCAAGGATACATCCCCAAGGCTGCCGTTCCGGTGCTTGGCGATGATGACCTGTGCCAGTCCCTCGGTGCTGTGGCCCTTCTCGTCCTCTGTGATCTGATAGTATTCCGGCCGGTAGATGAACAGGACCATGTCTGCATCCTGTTCGATGGCGCCGGACTCCCGGAGGTCAGAAAGGATTGGCCGCTTCGAGCCCCCCCTGGTCTCCACCGCACGGCTGAGCTGAGAGATGGCAATGATGGGAATGTTTAGCTCCTTGGCAAGGCTTTTCATGGACCGGGAAATATTGCTGATCTCCTGCTCACGGTTGCCGCGGTTGTCATTCCCGGCCGACATCAATTGCAGGTAGTCCACTACCACCAGCTGCACGTCATGCTGGGCCTTCAGGCGCCGGCATTTGGCCCGCAGTTCGAATATCGACAAGGCCGGCGTGTCATCAATATACAAGGGAGCATCGGTCAGGGTATTGATCCGGGCGTTGAGCTGTTCCCACTCATACTGCTCCAGCTGCCCCCGCCTGAGCTTGTCTGCTTCCAGTTCCGTCTCACTCGAGATCAGACGGGTTACCAGCTGGACACCCGACATCTCCAGGGAGAAAATGGCAATTGGTTTTTTGAAGTCCACCGCCATATTGCGGGCCATGGACAGCATAAAGGCGGTCTTGCCCATGCCGGGACGGGCGGCCAGTACGACGAGGTCAGACTTCTGCCAGCCGGCGGTGATGCGGTCAATTCCTGAAAATCCACTCGGAATGCCACTGATATGGCCCTCCTGGTTTTTGGCCCCTTCAATTTGCTTGACGGCCTCCTTGACCAGGGAATACATGTCCTCATAATTCCTCCTGAGGTTGGTCTCGCTGACCGCAAACAATTCCTTCTCGGCCTTGTCGAGGATGTCGAACACGTCGGTGGTGTCCTCATAGGAATCCTTGATGATCTCCGAGCTGATGCGGATCAGCTCCCGCTGCAGGTATTTCTGCAGCACGATCCGGGCATGGAACTCCACATTGGCCGCGGAAGCCACGCGGTTGGTCAGCATGGAGATGGTATAGGCCCCGCCCACCAGGTCCAGCTCCCCCCTTTTTTTCAGTTCCTGGGTCACCGTGAGGATGTCGACCGGCTGGGAGTTGCCAAACAGGTCATGGATGGCCGCAAAGATCTTCTGGTGGGCTTCCCGGTAAAAAACCTCCGGCTTGAGGATGTCGATGACGTTGGTCAGCGCATTCTGTTCAAGCATCATGGCGCCCAGCACGGCCTCCTCCAGGTCGGCGGCCTGCGGAGGCACCCGGCCATGGTCAGAATAGTCCATGCCGGCACCTGTCTTTCCCGCCTTGCGTGAGGCAATCCGTGCTTTCTGATCTTTTTGTTCCATTGGTCAAAAGTAAACAATGATCGGTCGGCTCACAATAAAAACCGACAATTATTTTATCAACAGGTCCGACTCCAGCACCCGGTAAAGCTTGCGAAGGTTTTTCAGGCAATCTTCGTGAAACCTGGAAAGCGCCTTCCCTTTTTCTTTTTCGTCGGATGATGATTGCCCATCCGACAATTCCTCATATAATATTGCAGCCTGCAACCGGCCGGCAATGCCTCCGGGCGATGATTCTGAGTCCGCACCCAGATAGCTTAGCGCATCTTCCGGGCTGTCGTGCAGGGACCGGCCCCAGGGAGTGGCCAGCCATGGCCTGAAAAGGTCCTGCAGGTCATGCATTTTGTCGGATAGTCCGTCCACCCTCTGCAGCAGCCCCTGGTCCTGACTGCAAAGGTTCTTCAGCACCTCCAGCTCGTGGGCCTTGTCATAGACCAGGAGGCTGGCAGCGCCCTCAAGCTGCGACAGCATTTCGCGGATGCCATTCTCAGGGAAAGGCGCGCCGGGGCGGGCCTGTATGATTACAGGGTCTGCGGGTCCTGATGGGTCTGCGGGTCCGGATGGGTCGGCAGATCCTGATGGGTCTGCGGGTCCAGCCGGGTCTGCGGGTCCGGCAAAATCTCCGTTAAGCCTGGCCCAGCCCGCTGAAAAGGCCAGTTTCTGGTAGGGGGAGGTTCCGTCAAACATCGGGATGGCCGGGGCAAAGGCAAGGGTCGAGAAGCACAGTGCCGGTTCCTTTACCCCGTGAAGAAATGCATGCAGGGCGCCCCTGTCCGGCAGATCAGGGGAGTCAACGCGTCGCATCGGCCGGCTTTGGGGATGGTTCTTCCAGCAATGCCCGATGAAGTCGCATGGATAGGGCTTTGTGCAATGGGATCCAATCCCGACCGGGGGGGATCCGGTCAGGG
This sequence comes from Bacteroidales bacterium, assembly GCA_007132865.1. The sequence continues at coordinate 15,877 of SLNU01000297.1, forward strand.
AGGCCACCTCCCTGAACCGTTCCACTTTTTCGGCCACTTCCTGCTGGTTTTGCACCACCTGGTCCAACACGCTGCGGATGACAAACAATTCCTGTATGTTCAGTGGTCCCTGCCTCACATAGTTTGGGTTCACAAAAGCAATCGAAAAGTCTGTAAGTGGCAGTCCGGAGCCGGTGATCACAAAATATTGCAGGGAGGCATCCCACAGAAAGGTATCGGATATGGAAAGGCTGCTTTTGATCTCCACCCCCTCCCAGCCCCGGGGAGTGCGATGAAGGATGTCCAATGCCACACGCACACCCTGGTTCTGAAAAGAAGCCTCGTAGATCACGGATTGCCCGGCCTGTATGGCCTCTGCAGTTTTTTTTATCGCGGCGGCCATCTGAAACGGACTCTTTGCACCCAGGTCCGATCCGCCTGGGAAAAGATCCTGGGCGAACACCCCTACCTTGTGCCCCCGGGCAAACTTCGCCAGCTGTTCGGCAGAGAGCCTGTCACGCAGGAACGGGCGCTTTTTATGCAGGTAGAGGGACTTCTCACATTGGAGTCCCCTGATAAAAGTCGACTTCGACAGGAAGGCCTTGTCCTGTTTTTTTTTATCCATTGCAATGGTTTAGGTATCGTTAACAATCTAAAAACGAACCACCGTGAACTCGGTCCGCCGGTTATTGGCACGCCCCTCCGCTGTTTCGTTGGTGTCTACCGGGCGGGTGTCGGCATAGCCTTTGTATGACATCCGCTCCGGGTCAATGCCCATGGCGGCCAGGGCGTCCACCACGCTCCGTGCACGGTTCTCTGAAAGGGCAAGGTTGTATTCATAGGTCCCCACATTGTCGGTATGCCCGCTGATCTCCACGGTCCACTCCGGGTTGTCGCCCAGGAGCTGGTAAAGCCGACCGATCTCCTCCATGGATTCAGACCTGAGTGCATGGCTGTCGGTGTCAAAGAAGATGTTGCGCAGCACAACCGGCTCGCCCTCTGCGATGATGGTCAGGGGCTCCGGTTCGCCTGACTCCCCGGTGCCGGTGGCAAGACCCGTGATGGCGGCCACCGGCCGTGGCCTGGCCTCCTCGTACAGTTCAAACACGTAAAGGTCCAGATCGCCGTAGCCGCCTTCGATGTCAGAGGCATAATAGGCAAGCCTGCCCCGGGCGTCCACGATCAGCGAAAACTCGTCGGCATGCGTATTGATTGGGTATCCCAGGTTCACCGGCCCGGTCCAGTTCCCATCCCGGTCGCGGCGGCTGATAAACAGGTCCAGTCCGCCCATGCCCATATGCCCATCCGACGCAAAATACAATGTCTGCCCATCCGGGTGGATAAACGGCGACATCTCCCTTCCCCCGGTATTGATTGTCTGGCCTAGATTCACCGGTTCCCCCCAGCCCTGACCGTCCACCCAAACTGTTTTCCAGATATCCATGGGTCCGACACTCCCCTGCCGTCCGCTTGAAAAGTAAAGTGTTTTCCCGTCTGCTGAGATGGACGGATGGGAGTCCCACGCCGCCGAGTTGACGCGCGCGCCCAGGTTGACCGGTTCGGTCCACTGCCCGTCCACCAGTCGGGAGTAATACAGGTCGCAGCTGCCCAGTCCGCCGGGACGCCCGCAGGCGGTAAAGAAAAGCTCCCTGCCGTCGGCCGAAATGGACTGCGCCCCCTCATTCGCCGGGGTGTTGATGGGCGGTCCGATGTTCGTGGCAGCCCCCCACTGCCCGTCCTCCCGATGGCTCACATAAAAGTCCTCCGTCTCCGGTCCGCGCCCACTCACCGGATCTGACGGACTTCTTCGGGTAAATATCAGGGTATTGCCATCAATGGTCAATGCGGGACTGTATTCGGCATACGGGGAGTTCACTCCCTGCCCCAGGTTCTCCGGCTGAAAGGGCACCGGATCCTCCATGGCCCGGATGGCGAATTGGCAGCGCGCCAGGTGGGACTGGGTGAGTTCCAGGAGCGTCGGACTGGCCGAAGGTATTTCCAGAAAGTCCATAAAGCTTTGCCTGGCCTCGCTGTACTGTCCGGTCCGCATCAGCGAGTAGCCCAAAAAGTAATGGGCCTGTGGGTAGGCCGTGGGGTTTAAGCGGACCACCTCCCTGTATGCGGAGGCACTTTCTGCAAAACGTCCCGTGCCGGAAAAGATCTCGGCCTTCAGCAAATGGGCTTCCAGAAAATCCGGGTCACGCTGCAGCGCCCGCCGGGCCTCCGAAAGGGCGCGTTCGTTGTTGCCTGCCTGATAGGCTTCCACCGCACGGGTCATGGCCCGGCGGGCAGGCCCGCTGCGCGAGGTCAAATCGGACTGGCAAACGGCGGTCATGCCTTGCAAAAGTAACAGGGACAAAATCAGAACGGACAGGATCGGTTTCATGGCTCCGGCTTTGAACATCAAATTTAATCAAAGCACGTAAAACATCGTATTAAATTGTCTGTCATTGGTATAAATGCTTATTT
>SLNU01000226.1 GCA_007132865.1 Bacteroidales bacterium
CAGGGGTGAATCAGACCACGTAAATTGAATTGTGCAAAAAGATTGGTAAAAAAGCCCTTGTTTAAAAAAAAAGTTGAATATTTGCATTTGGTTTTTAACAAATATTAAAACAATAAACTCGGATGAAGACAGCAATTCAGATCGGTTTGGCCCTGGTTATCGTGGTACTCGTTTACTTTATTTATGAAAGCGTGATGGAGCCGGTGCGTTTCAACCAGGAAGTGGCACGCAGAGAGGCCATGATCATTCAACGCCTGAGGGATATCCGCGCTGTGCAGGTTGCCCATCGCGCCCGTTATCAGAGATACAACAATGACCTGGACTCCCTGGTTTATTTCGTGAAAAACGATTCACTTCCCATCATCATGGCCATTGGTACCGTTCCCGATACCCTGACGGAAACAGAAGCTGTCAGACTCGGCGTCGTCAGAAGGGATACCATGTGGATGCCGGCACGCGACAGCCTGTTGGCTCGTGCAAGGTATCCGATTGATTCTATGCCTTACGTTCCCAAAAGCGGAGGAAGGCGATTTACGATGGAATCCGGTATCATCGAAAGGGGACTTGTTAAGCTGCCTGTTTTCGAAGCATTTACCATTCCCGAGCATTATCTGGCTGACCTGGACCGCTGGCGTGTCTATTACACCCGTGAACAATTGCGTGTAGGTTCTCTGGTCGAAGCTTCGATTGACGGGAACTGGGAATAATCCCATGCCATGTCTGAGCCCTTGGAAAGTTCGATCCGGATCATTGACCGTGATTTTTCAGCGGAATCAGAAAACAAGGAAATTTTATCCATCGAGCTCCTGCCCGATGGATTTTCTTTTGCAATTCTGGATGCTTCCACATACAAATACCAAGTGCTGATATCGGAACATGCCGACCCTTCCCGGTTGATGGATGCCGACCCTGAAATCCGCAGGATGCTGGACCGGGCATATCTCAAGACCACCATCGCCTGTTTCACCCCCAGTCTTACCCTGCTGCCAAATGAGGTGTTTCTGAAGGAAGACCAGGAATCCGCACATCGTTTTGCCTGCACCGTTCCGCCTAAGCATACCATCAGGATTGATCGTCTGAATAATTTGCAGGGTTACGGGGTTTATTCATTGCCGTCGGATCTTGTGGTGCAGCTTGAAAGGAGGTTTCCCCGTCACCGCATGTGGCATTCAGGCGGCGTGCTGATCGAGAATACGCTTGCAACTGCACGCCTGGAGAACTGGCCTGGTGATGTGGTATTGCACATCAGAAGGTCATTTTTTGAGGTGCTGTTGTTGGACAGGAAAAGGCTGGTATATTACAATGCATTCAGGTACAGTCAGTTTGATGATTTAATGTATTTTCTATTTTATGTACTGGAGCAGTTCCAGCTGGATCCCAAATCAAACTGGGCAATCCTGAGTGGCGAGGTCGCGATGGACTCAACTGAATTCCTCACCCTGGCCAGTTATTTCGGGAAGGTTTCCTTTACCTCCCGGAACGATGCATATAAATATAGTCCGGAGTTTGACCAATACCCCCATCATTATTTTTTTAACTTGCTAAATCTGAATTTTTGCGGATAATCGGCGGAAAATACAAGCGAAAGGTCCTGCGAACGCCAGGCAACCTTCCGGTCAGGCCCACCACAGACCTGGCCAAGGAGGCCCTTTTCAACGTGCTGAACAACCATGTTGATTTTGAGGGGCTGCGGGTATTGGACTTGTTCGCCGGCACCGGGAATATCTCATTGGAATTTGCATCCCGGGGTGCGGTGGGTTTGGTGGCGGTTGAGAATAATCCCCGGTGTGTGGATTTTATCAAACGCATGGCCGGGGAAATGGAATTTAATGATATGCTGGTTATACGGGGGGATGCCATTGGCTTTCTGGAAAAGACCAGTGTCAGCTTCGACCTGGTATTTGCCGATCCACCATACGATTTTGACAGAATAAAGGACATTCCCGACCTGGTTTTTGAGCTGGGACTACTGGAAGCTGACGGCTGGCTCGTCCTGGAGCATGGACCCGCAACGTCCTTCAACGAACATCCAAGGCTGGTTGAGAAAAGAAAATACGGCAGGGTGCACTTCAGCTTTTTTCGCTAAATAGCGGGCATTTTGCTAAAATTGCTACATTTACAGGCACTGACCAAACAGCGCAAGGAAATGAAAAAAATCGCGGTTTTCCCTGGCTCTTTTGATCCCATTACCAGGGGGCATGAATCCATAGTGCTCAGGGCCCTGCCCTTGTTCGACAAAGTTATTGTCGCCATTGGCGTCAATGCGGAGAAAAAGAACTTTTTTCCCCTTGAGAAACGTTTAAATGGGGTTCGCAGGGTATTTGAGGACCATCCGTCTGTGGAGGTCATCACCTATGAGGGGCTGACGGTGGACCTTTGCAGAAAAATGGACATCAGGTATATCCTTAGAGGACTTCGCACCTCGGCCGACTTCGAGTTTGAAAGGAGTATCGGACAAATGAACAAAAAGATGCTGCCCGAACTGGAAACGGTTTTCCTGCTGGCCACTCCTGAACTAACCCCGCTGAACTCTTCGGTTGTCCGGGACATTATCCGCAATGGAGGGGACATCTCCGCGTTTGTCCCGGAGAAGTTCATTCTATAAACGACCTATATATATAAATCGATATAGAGCCTGATCAGGTCAGCGACAGATCTGTACGATTTGGCCAGGAGGGGATCCAGCCTTGCGGGATTGACCCATTCCGCCCGGGTGATGTTCTCATTCAGTTGCGGACTTGGCAACTGCATTTGTTGGGCATGCATATGGAACCATTGGGTTTTTTTTAACATCCATCGGTCGCCCTTGAGCATGTACACATGAAAACTTACAGGCAGGGCCCTGCCGATGGAAAGTCCGTCCACCCCGCATTCTTCCGTTACCTCTCGAATGGCTGCCTCCTCAGGACTTTCCCCCGCATCAATCTTGCCCTTTGGCAGGTCCCATAGCTCGTTTCGATAGATCATCAGGATTTCTTTTGTCGGACAGGTCACGAGTCCGCCAGCCGCCTCCACCAGCTCGAACCGGCTGGCAAACGCACGGAACAAACGGGCGGGATCACGTCCGACCACTGCGGCATCGCCAGACCGGGAATCGCCAGCCCATTTGGAAAAGATCTGCCATAGCTCCCCTGCACCGGCATCTTCTGCCGGAATGCGGGGCAAGTCCACGGACTCCTCTGCGCCGGAAAGGAAGTGTAGTACCCTGGGCTCGTAATAGATGGAATACTTCATGGGTCGGAATTCAATGTTCGGTGCATGGTTGAATAAAAATCGTGTAGCTTTGCAGGATTATAAGTCAAAAAGCAATAGACAACGCCAATGAAACAAGCCATTGCCCGGAAAACGGCCGAAGCCCTTCTGCAAATTAACGCAATTAAATTGAATGCCGCCCGGCCGTTTACCTGGGCCTCTGGCCTGCGGGCCCCGATCTATTGTGACAACCGGCAGGTGCTTTCCCATCCCGATGTCCGCCAAATGGTCTCTGACCAACTTGCGTGCTTGATACAGGATAAGTTCTCAGACGCATCCGTGGTTGCTGGCGTGGCCACCGGTGCCATCGCACACGGGGTCCTGGTGGCCGCCAAGCTGGAAAAACCCTTTGTTTACGTGCGTTCCGCCCCAAAGGGGCACGGATTGTCGAACCGCATTGAAGGCAGGCTTCAGGAAGGCGACAAGGTAGTCGTGGTGGAGGACTTGGTCTCCACCGGCAAGAGCAGCCTGGAAGCCGTTAAAGCCATACGGGATTCAGGGGGCGTCGTGTTGGGGATGGTATCCATCTTTAGCTATGAACTCCCCGTTGCAGTGGAGGCTTTCCGGGAAGCGGACTGTCCGTTGCACTGCCTCTGCGGCTACAGCAGCCTCCTTAATGCGGCCATGGAGCTGAACCGGATCAATGCATCCGACAATGAAAATCTTCAGGAATGGAAAAAAGACCCGCTGGCGTGGTCAATGAAACACCAATGATATGGCAACATTTGAAAGTGAATTACGGGAGGTGAATGCCTCCTGCGGGGAAGTGTTCGGTTTTCTGAGTGATTTCCGGAATTTTGAATCGCTGATGCCTGAACAGGTGGTCAAGTGGCAGGCCACGGAAACAAGCTGCTCGTTCAGGATACAGGGGGTGTCTGACCTTAGTATGCGGATGGACAGCAAGGCGGCAGACCGGAACATACATATCGTTTCGGAAGGGGACAACCCGGTGGATTTCTCACTGGATTTTTTCCTTCAGAAGAAAGGGGAGGAAAGTTGTCAGGTGTCTGTGGTGTTCGAAGCCGGACTAAACCCATTTATCAAGTCTGTGGCTTCCAGGCCGCTGCAATCCCTTGTTGACCTGATGGCCAAAAAAATACAGGAGCGATATTCAGTCGAATAAAAACCCGACTTCCTTCATGTCAAAACTTTCCTGGCTGCCGCCATCAAGCTGCAGTACCAGCCGGCCCTCCGGGCTAAGTCCGACAATGGTGGCGTAGAACCTTTCCCCCCGACGATGGAATGGCCGCCTTTCCCCCAGTCCGAATAAGCTATCCAGGTAAGCCTTGTCAATTATACTATTCTGCTTGGATGCCAGCATGGTGTACCAGTAATCCAGGGCCTTACAGATCCTATCAAGGCAATGTTGCGGGTCGGCCGTCCTGCCGGTAAGCTGGGCCACGGATACGGCATTGGGAATCTGCGGATCGAAATGCAGCTGGTTGACATTGATGCCGATACCTGCAATGCTGTGTGCCAGCCTGGAGCCTATGATGGCGTTTTCTATCAGGATGCCGGCGATCTTGTCATTTTCCACGTAGATGTCGTTGGGCCATTTGATCCGTACCCTGCGGCCGGGAAGGGTGTGTCGGACGGCCTCCGCCACTGCCAGTGCAATGGCCTTGTTCAGGTAGAATTGCTGGTCCGGGGCCAGGAACGAAGGTTTCAGTATGGCCGAAACACATAGGTTTTTCCCGTTTTCGCTCTCCCAGCGGGTATCGCCCTGTCCGCGCCCATGGGTCTGAAACCCTGCTACAATGACAGTTCCTTCCTCAGCCGACCCTTGCTGAAGCATGCGCCAGGCCTCCCGGTTTGTGGAGTCCAGAACCGGAAAATACCGCTTGTCCTTGCCAAAGATCTGCCTGGATCGCATATTTTTTCTCAAAATTAAGAATATTAAATAGATTTGTATTCTTCGTCCCGCGGGCCGAAACATTATGTGGGTAAAAAACGTTAATTTTGCAAAAACAAACCACTGCACCGAATGAGGAAACCCAAAGCGAAAGACCAGACACTGCTTTTGCTTGACGCAATCGTAAAAGGAATA
>SLNU01000263.1 GCA_007132865.1 Bacteroidales bacterium
AAAAGTCCAGACTTGACCAACCAGTCCGCCAACAAGGGAGCCTCCAGACAAATCGCTCAAATTGTATGCGTTGTTAATTTCTGAAAAGTTTAATGCACCGGATATTCCCCCAACGAGTTCATTTCCTTCAATGGTTCCGGAAACAAAACAATCATAGATCGCTGAGTAGGCCGCCTCACCAGTCAACCCACCTGCGAACATATCACCAACAATGGACACGTTTATGAGGCCCAAATTGCCGATGGTTGCCCCCACCACGTACCCAAACAAACTTACATCATCCTCTTCCGCCCTGTCAACATGTAAGTTGCTGATGGTGTGCCCTCCCCCATCATAGGTTCCTGAAAAGGAAAAACCATCGTCTGCATTCCATAAACCCATCGGCATCCATCCTTTATCTTCGAACCAACTGGCGGTTTCAGCTGCATCCAGGTCTTGTGTTTGAAGAAAAAACGCATCTGCAAAACCATTGCCACCCCTGGTTTCCACGGCAATCCAATATAGGTTTGCCAGGGACTCAACCAAATACGGGGCATCGGCATCACCATCGCCTGCCGGCGCTACCGGGGTTATTGGATGAACCATTGAGAACAGGATCGTGCTTTGTCCGACCATCAATAAAAGCACTAAGAAGAGGGTTTTTGTTTTCATAATGTTTGCACGTATTAATACTTATTGGCAATTATAGCCTTTATTTTGTTAAAAACCAACCTTCCTTTGGAAGACAGAATACCGGTTCCTTAAGAGACGTGTTTGAAAGAAAGGAGTCTGGTGGTTCAGAAAGGGCAAGAATTAACCACACCTGTCAGGGAAGTGAAACACCTTGCTCCAGGAAAAAATAAACCTCAGCCACAGATTTATCAGAGCGGTCGGCATAAAAGTCTGACGGATGAAAAATCCGGTAGTGCCCTCCATCCATAGGGTTCTCTGGCACCGCAAGGATCGGGAACACCTGGTCGGCCCGGTTGAACAATTCGCTGAAACTAAATATCGCCCTGTACCCGTCGATCCCGGCAAAACAAACCAGACCGCCGCCGCTGTCACCTCTTCGGGCAGCACCTGCAGGCCATCCAGCACATCCGGACGCCTTGCCACGCCTTCGTGCAGCCTTGCCCCGCCTGCGGCTGACCAGTCCATGCCTTCGCGATCCGGGGCGCCGTCATAGACCACCCGGATATACTGACTGTGCATGGGCTCCAGGTCCCGATCAATCGGATAGCTCTTCTTGTCAAACGACCGCACCGTAATCCTTACCGGATTCTCCAATGTACGCCAGGCAAACAGATCCCCGGCCGACACCACCTTCCACTTGTCCCCGACCGGGTAGCCCACCTCCTTCCTGTAGGGAACAATGGGTGCCACCTCGGTGGCGATCAGGACCTGGTGCGGATTGATGGTATGGAAGATCTCCGACCAGCTGAACGCAACGGTTTCGCCCAGGTCGTTTTCTATGACCACATACAGGTCGATGGCCGGACGAAACTCCTCTGCATTCTTTTTCTCCTGGCTGAACGGATGCAGCAGGTCAAACAGGGAGTAACCCCGGTAGCGGTATGAGCCAATGAATTCGGTCCCAGTATCCCGGTAATAAAGGGCTTCCTTGATAAACACCTCCCTTTTGTAGTGGTTGTTCAGGTTCACCTTCCCGGGGCTTTTCACCTCCCCGGCCACCTCCAGCTCCCCCGACTCCAGGCTGATCTCATCGGTTTGGTGGTACAGGCTGTTCCCGTCCAGCGCCATGGCCTTGCTGGCCCCGGTAATCGCATCTGCCCAGGTATCCGGAATGAGATTGCAGGATCCGAGCGCAAGCAGGCAACCGCCAAGGATTAGTGCGCAGAGGGCGTGCGTTGCTGATCTGGCTTCCTGTCTGCTTTTGCGTGCGAATGCTGTCATAAGCACAGATGCCGTCTTAAGCGCTACTTTTGTTATCTATTTCATACCGTCGGATGGTTTAGGTGTTTGCCATAGTGGTTCAAGCATTGCCCCGCCCGGACATGTCCGTTTGTGTTATGCGTATTTTACAACTTGCAAAAATGCAAAGAACTGCTGAATCATCCGACGAAAAACAACTGAAAACTCTGACCAGGGCAGCAAAGGCATTTTGCAAAAATGGTACGGGAGCTGGAGGATGTCCATACGGGTTTGTAAAGAAAACTTGCCCGGGAAAACATCCTCCCCGCATTTAAGGCAGGAAGAGAAAACAAGACAGCTGGTGAAAATGCATGATAAATTGTAAATTAACTCCCAGTTGACAACCGGGTATGGATGGCGGAAAACCTGAAATATTTGCCCAGCGTTGCCGGTCCTTCAACCGATTCACAAACTTTACCATATTATTACGTTTATGATTATGACGGCACGGATGTGTCCTCGGCAAACGCTACTGCCAACTATAAAACTTATGGTGTTGGGTTCAGCTAATTGATTTGGCGTTGTCGCATACATTGCCATTTATGGGTTTGGCTATCTCGGGGAGTTTGGTGACTGGTGGAATGACAAGGAGGGTGAAGCCCCGTGTTTTGCCGGGACGGTAAGCATGGATATTTATGGGGGCGGGGTGGGATTGATCATAAACAGGCTTCCCCCCAGCCAACGACTTCGCATTCCACTTTTGTAGATGGGGATGGTGTAATACGATGGACAAACGACAGCAGCGAAGTGCAGGGGTTTGGGATCAACTATTCCACCCCATTTGACCATGCCTGCCTTACCCATCCCAGAGCAATCAGGGCGCAGGAAAACTACCTGTATCAGTTCCCGAACCACGTAAACCCCTATACCGGGGTGGCTTACAAGGATGACCCCGATATTATAGCCTTTGAGGTTAGCAATGAACCCCACCATCAAGGCACAGTGGAAGAGGTGGTTTCGTTTATAAACCGAATGGTGGCGGCCATGCGACGTACAGGCACCCCAATACCCATATTCTACAACATGAGCCACAGCATACACCGCTACAGGGCCTACCTGGAGGCCGATATACAGGGGGGCACTTTCCAGTGGTACCCCGCCATGGCGCGGAGTTTTCGTGAGTCCGGGATGCAGGTGGCCACACATTTCGATTACGATGCCATGTTCCTGGCCCCGTACAATACAAACTACGGCACGCACTATATGAGCCTTCCCTATGCCCCGCAAAAGGCGCTCAGTTTGAAGATAGCAGGCGCAGTATTTCATGAAATACCGCGTTTTTCAAGTTTTGGCGATTACCCTCAAAACAATACTTTTGGCAATTTCAGGGTAGATTACGAAAATGACCTTGTAGAGATGGTTTCCCCAACACGTTTCTATTACTCCAATCATACGGCTCCTTTGCCCCCGGCAGTGGAGCAATTGATGGAAATTGCAGGATACGGCAACTCTCCCCTGGTACAGTATGACGGCAAAGGGGCGTATTTCCTGGACCATCTGAAGGAGGGTGTGTGGCGCCTTGAAGTAATGCCCGACGCCCACTGGCTGGGTGAGCCCTATGCAAGGGTGAGCCCGGGCAGGCAAGTGGCCGCAGTGCATTATACCCGCAGTGAAATGACCATAAACCTCCCGGGGCTGGGCGTTGATTTTGCCAGCAGAGGAATCAACGAGGGGAATACCTTGCTACAGAATGCAAGCAACGGAACCTTTATCATCGAGCCGGGGGTCTATATTCTGCAGGCCCGTCAAAGCAGGGCACAGACCGATCCTGGCGGCTTTTTCAAAAACATACGCCGTCGTACCCAGGCCCTACCCCGAATTCAATCCATGGTATGCCAATACCCACAACCATGGCCCCCTCAGGAAAAGAAACCTGGAAACCCTGCAGGTAACCCTTCTCCACCATGATTCCTACAACCAGGAGGATGGAGTAAGGTTTTACCTGGAGGAGATATGGCTGGAGTGATCTTTTACTTTATTGTTTTATGACCTTATAGGTTTGGTTGATGTTTGTCCCCTGTTGCCTTATCAGATAAGCACCCGGCACCCAATTTGACATATCAACCAAAGTGATTTCCGAATGGATCGTCATGGTTTTGATTACTTCTCCCTGCATGTTTACTATAAGAACTGTGCTGCCCAATGCATGGGGCGGACTTTTAATGCGGGTTACCGAATTTACCGGATTTGGAGCAATGGTCAGTTTGGTGTTTAATTCAGGCCCGGTAGCATCAACCATGCTTTCCTGATAAATGCGCACATAGTCTATTTCCATGGCGCTTTCGGTAAAGGCCGGGTCTATGCTTGGCAGTATGGCTACATTTAAAAGCAGATATTGTTCTTTATCAAAAGGCCATGTGCTTGCATCCCGGACTGCCGGGTTATACGTATAGTGTACCACCCCGTCCACGCTAAAAACCATCCTGTCAGGATACCAGTCCAGGGCATATACATGAAATTCCGTGGAGGCAGTTGGAATGGTTTGGCCACCGTGATTGACCGTTCCGCCAAAACTGGATGGGGTATGCATGGCACTTTGAATAAAATTTTGGTTGCTTCCCCAATGCTCCATAATGTCAATTTCACCACATGCAGGCCAATTGGTAGTCCCATAACCCTGGGTATACCAATAGGCGCCTTTTTCATTAATGTTTTTTCCCAGCATCCAAATGGCAGGCCAGGTTCCAACACCTGAAGGAAGTTTTGCCTTGACTTCAACACGCCCGTAGGTGAAGGCAAACTTCGAATTTAGCCGGGCTGAGGTATGCTGCTTCGTCACCCCCTGGTCGGTGTAGTTTTCTTGTTTTGCCACCAAATACATGATGCCGTTTTCAACATAAGTGTTTTCAATTCTGTCGGTGTAATGTTGAATTTCCCCATTAAACCAGTTGTTGCCGTTAGGCAAAAGGGTTTGGTGAAACCACTTTGAATTGTCTAAAGCCCCGTCTTCATCAAATTCATCATACCAAACCAATCTGTCGTAAACAGGGTCATTGGGCTCTCCCCGGACTTCTTCTGCAAATGATAACAGCAGAATAAGCGCGGTAATAAATATTTTTTGCATACTGTGAAAATTTAACCTTCATCGGTAATATAATTAAAAAAGGGTTAACCCCGGCAAACAAAAAAGTGCAGCACTAAGGATTACCCAGATGTTTTTTGATGCTATCTTTGATTACAACAATCTTGGAACGTTCAAATGAAAGAAAGAATAGAGATTATCTCAGGGGATATTACTAAACTGGAGGTTGAGGCCATTGTCAACGCTGCCAACAACTCCTTACTCGGAGGTGGTGGTGT
>SLNU01000080.1 GCA_007132865.1 Bacteroidales bacterium
ATTAATTTAGCAAATGTATTGCGACAGCTTGGGTTGAATCTGTGTTTTCAACTTAAATCAAAAGATTGCACAGCAATGACACGTCCATTTTTTCTTTACCTGCTCTTTGTGCCCCACCTCTTCCTCGGCATCAGCGCGACTGCCGGGGGCGGGCTGTTACTCCTAAAACCAGATGGCTCATTACTCGGCATGGATCCCGGGTGGCTTGACAATTCGCCATTTCATACATACCTCGCACCGGGTTTGATTCTTCTTATAGTTGTCGGATTGTTTCCTCTTTTTACATTTGTCGGATTGTTGCTGAAACCTGGATGGAGGTGGGCGAACATTTTCAACATATACCATGACAGGCATTGGGCCTGGACATACTCCCTGTATTCAGGAATCATCACCATTATATGGATCACCGTTCAATTGGTAATAACACAATATTTTTGGCTCCAGCCGGTAATGATTTTCACCGGACTGATGATTATCCTGCTAACCCTGACACCTCCTGTAATGAAACGCTTTACAATATGAAAACAACACCCGAACACGATCATCGCATGGCAAGAATGACATTCTCATCGGTTTTTCCGCACTATGTCACAAAAGTGGAGAGCAAGGGGCGAACAAAAGCTGAGTTGTATCAGGTCATTAATTGGCTGACCGGGTTTGATGAACGGGAAATTCAGAACCTTATTGAAGAGAATGCAACTTTTGAAACATTGTTCAGCAGGGCAAAACTAAACCCACATGCAAACCTTATCAAAGGAGTAATTTGCGGCTATCGTGTGGAAGAAATTGAAAACCCCTTAACGCAACAAATCAGGTATTTGGACAAGCTGGTAGACGAATTGGCTAAAGGCAAGAAGATGGAGAAGATTTTACGAGACGCCTAATCCCCCGCAATTGATGCAATTAAAGCCATGAAGCCATAAACGGGCAACGTTTCGAACTTGTATTGATTTTACAGGTATATGTTTTGCGGTTTTTTCGTAAGTTTGGCAGATGATGCGTAAAAACAACCGACCGCAAATTTTACCCTACCTTGGAAGATTCACACTGCTGCACTTACTAACCTACATCCTGACTGGTTCTGTATTCCTGTTGTTTCAAGACACATTGCCCGAAACCGGGCGGATTGCACTGGACCTCTACGAGCCTTTCCGCCCCCTGGGTTTAATAGTTGTTATAGGGCAGATACTAAGGGGACTGGCCTTTGCCCTGGTCTTTTTCCCTTTTTACAATGTCTTGTTTGAAAACACACGGGGCCGGCTTATCCTGTTCGGGGCCATGTGGGGCGTGGCACTTTTCGGCTCCGTAGAGCCACAGCCCGGATCAATCGAAGGAATCATCTACACCACCATATCATTCGCAGAGCATTTGTATGTTTTATTGGCTGTTGCAGTACAAATGCTGCTCTTTGTCTGGCTTTTCTTTAAATGGGAAAAGCTTTCGCAGAAAAAAGCACTAAAAAGCCCCGCGACCCTGGGCAGCCCCGCGACCTTGGAAGGCACAGAAAGTCAGGAAGGCCCGGTGACCCAGGAAAGCCCCGCAACCCTGCAAAGCCCCGCAACCCTGGAAAGTCAGGGCTACTGCCCGGAAAAGCCAAGGGGTTACACTGCAAGATTCCTGATTGTACACCTGGTCACCTACTGGGTCATCGGAAGCATATTCTACCAGATCGCTGGTTATGCCGATGCACTGGAAGACATGGAGGTATTCGAACTGTGGCGGCCACTTGAAAATATCACTGCGGTACTACTCGTGTTTTTCGGACAAATCTTCAGAGGACCTGTGCTTGCCTTGCTGCTTGCCCCATTTTACAGAAGCTATATCAACAATAAGAACGGATGGCTGCTGCTGTTCTGGCTGATGTTCGGATTGACCGCCTTGGGATCTCCTATATTCCTGCCTGAATTCTTATTGTTCGATGGCACATTTCTGGAATATCTAAAAGGTCTTTTCATTGGCATCCCGGAGATCATAACCCAGATGCTGGTCTTCTCTCTTGTCTTTTTCTGGTGGCAAAGAAGATCAGTCAGGAAACGTATTTAAATTTATTTGTACTGCATCAAACTTTTTATTTTTAACAATGAAGAAATTTGTATGTCATAAGAATATCATAGTCAGATTTGCTGCATTATATCTGCTTGGACTAGTGATATTCATAGCCGCTTGGTTTTTAAGTTTTTACTTACTTCCTGAGGGATTAATGAGAGACACTAGCCTTGCCGCAAAACTGGCCGGGAGCGACGTTTCTTCAAGCATCGGAAAAGAATTGACGCGAATATTTATAGTCAATTTGATTTTGGGCTCGGTCACCGTTTTATTTAATCTTTCCTTCAGGGTGAATAACATCCCGTTGGGGTATCTGATACCTCCAATCTGGTTCTTACTTTACGGACTTATTCTTGGGTCAAACTCATTTTCAATTGCCATGGCTGAGCGGATTGCCCCGTCTTTGGCCGTTTTGGGCCGAAGCGGGCTGTATGAGCTGGCGGCTTACACCTTAATTACCGTTTCTACATATAATATTTCAAGGTTCGAGATCAAAGCACTATTTAAAACAAATCCGGAAAAGATCAATAAGCCAATTGTGTTTAAGGCCCAGCAATATGCGGGCTTAGTGCTTGGAATACTTATATTGTTGTTTTCAAACATCAGGGAAGCCCTCATGCTTACGAGCCAGATCTAAACTTCTTACTCAAATTATGCCGACCAAACCATTTATCAGGCTTCTATTCATTGTTGCGGCCGCAGCGATTCTGTCTCAGGGCTGCTCAACCGGACTCCAAATCACATCCGACCACTACGAACGTGCAGAGGCCCTGCTGGCCCCGAATATCCGGAAGCTTGCCTACCACCTCGAGGTTCAACCGAACTGGCATGAGGACGGTTCAGCGTTCTGGCATGTAACCCAGACCCGGGAAGGCAAAAGGTTTTTCCTGACAAATATTGAAGGTGCATACACACGGCCGGCCTTTGACCACCGGGCGCTTGCAATTGCTTTGTCTGAAGAGACGGGGAAAGAGGTAGATCAGGCGAACCTGCCTTTTACCAGGATCGGTTTCTCCAATAGCCAGTTGGTTACATTCCGTTTCGAGGATGCGGAATGGGCGTTTGATACGGAAAATAACCGTTTGACAAAAAGAGATGCTGAGAATGAAGGAAGGCGCCCCAGGGGGTTGTCTCCCGACGGCCAATCACAGGCGTTTATCCGCAACCACAACCTGTTTGTTAAAAATCTTGAAACGGGAGAGGAACTGCAGCTTAGCCATGATGGCCGGACTGATTATGCATATGCCAATACGTATGGATGGGGTGACCTGATGGAAGGGGAAAATGGCAGCCGCCCGGAGAACCTCTTCGTGAACTGGTCCCCCGACTCACGGAAGCTGCTCACTTATGTCACTGATCTAAGCATGGCCGAGAAAATGTATTTGCTGGATTTTTCAGTTGACTCCCTATTCAGGCCCCGGCTGCTGAGCTACTACCGCGGATCACCGGGAGACACCACCCTGGTATGGTACAAACCGGTGGTGTTCGACCTGGATACGGGGGATGAAACATTCCTGGAGGTGGATCCAATACCCCATTTCATGGGAGTACCATTCAACTGGACAGATGCATCCGACAGCCTTTATGCACTATATCCGCACAGGGGATTCAAGCAGGCCGATGTCATAAAGATCGAGGTGGCCAGTGGCAGATCGCATGTGCTAGTCTCGGAAACCAGCAATACCTCGGTCGAATATACCAATCTGATTATGCGCAGAATCGGGGAAAGACAACTGTTGTTCAGTTCCCATACCAGCGGCTGGCACCATTTGTACCTTTACGACTGGAACAGCGGCGAACTGATCAACCCGGTTACCAGCGGTGAGTTCGTTGTGAAAAGCGTGCCGCATATCGATGAGGAGAACGGCATCATTTATTTTCTTGCAGGGGGGAGGGAGCCCGGCAGAAATCCCTACTACGACCATCTGTACCGGGTGGATCTTGACGGGAACAACCTCACCTTGCTCACCCCCGAGGACGCGCATCACCAGGTCAGCCTGTCTCCCTGCAAGAGTTATTTCACCAATAACTACTCCAGGGTTGACCTTCCGACCATTTCCCTGTTCCGGGAATTGGAAACCGGCAGAACCATATTTGAGATCAGCCGTGCGGATGACAGTGACTTGCTGGCCTCCGGATGGACCCCTCCCCTGCCCTTTACAGTCAAGGGGCGAGATGGGGTGACAGACATTTACGGGGTGATCTATCAACCGGAGGACTTCAACCCCAGAAGAAAATATCCGATTATTGACTACACCTATACCGGTCCGCATACCTCCACCACTCCAAGGTCGTTCTCCAACACCCTGATCAACATCCAAAACCCCCTGAGGGCATTTGGTTTTGCTGTGATTGTTGTGGATGGCATGGGCACGGCCAATCGCTCCAAGGCATTCCGTGACGTTTCCTATATGAACATGGGCTACAACCTCGATTGCCATGTGGCGGCCATCCGCCAGCTTGCAGCTGAACACAACTGGATAGACACAACCCGGGTTGGTATATACGGGCATTCAGCGGGAGGCTATGATGCAGGCAGGGCCATGCTGCAGTATCCGGATTTCTATAAAGTGGGCGTGGCTTCCGCTGCCGACCATGACCACAGGATGGAGAAGGCATGGTGGCCTGAAATGTATATGGGCTACCCTGCAGGTGACTTTTATCACGAGCAGTCGAACATAACCAATGCCCACAAATTGCAGGGCAGACTGCTCATCGCCCATGGCGGAATCGATGAAAATGTAAATCCCTCGGCGACCTATAAGCTGGCCGAATACCTGATCAGGGCCGGAATGGATTTTGACATGCTGATTCTCCCGGGAACAAACCACAGTTTTGGCAGAGCCGACGGAGATTATTTCACAAAAATCAGGTGGAATTATTTTATAAAACACCTGCTGCCAGCCGAACCAATCTTACATTACCAATTGAGACATTAGACATTGGACATTGGACATTAGCCAAAAGCCAACAGCCAACACCCAAAAGCCAACAACCAACAGCCAAAGTCCAACAGCCAATACCCAACAGCCAATAGCCAACCGCCAAAACCCAACCGCCAATGCCCCTAGATACAATCA
>SLNU01000345.1 GCA_007132865.1 Bacteroidales bacterium
GGATCTGCCCGGAAACGAAGAGCATATTGCCAGACATTACGGCCTGGTTGTAAGGTCCGATCGGTTTGGGTGCTTTGGGAGTGTTGATAATTTTTTTCATATCAGGTTTGGATTATGGATTTTGATGCAGGACATCAAATTTAAGGAATCCTTTCTAATTATCCTTTCTAATTATCCTTACTTTTATTCGGGCAATTAAGGCAATAACCGATGTACATCCTGATCCTCGACAATTACGATTCCTTCACCTACAACCTCTACCATATGATAGAGGCCGTTATGCCTGCCGACACCCGCCTGGAGGTCAGACGCAACGACCAGGTCAGCCTGGAGGCCGCAGGAGCATTCGACAAGATCGTGATCTCCCCGGGTCCGGGACTGCCTGCCCAGGCCGGGATCACCTGCGACCTCATCATGCATTACGCAGCAAGGAAAAGCATCCTGGGGGTTTGCCTCGGGCACCAGGCCATTGCCGAAGTATTCGGCGGCAAGCTGCTGAACCTGCCAGCGGTACTGCACGGGGTGGCCATCCAAACCACCGTGGTGCAGCGCGAGGAGCCTCTGTTTTTTGGATGTCCGGATAGTTTTGAGACCGGCCGCTACCACAGTTGGGTGGTGGATCCCGCCACGTTCCCCTCCGAGCTGGAGGTGACGGCCATTGACGAAAAAAGGCAAATCATGGCCTTGCGGCACAGGGAATATGATGTCAGAGGGGTGCAGTTTCATCCTGAGAGCATCATGACGGGAGTCGGACAAACCATATTGAAAAACTGGGTGGAGATGCGGGGATGAACCGATGCCGCTGCGGGCATGAACCCGTATGGCGGATGGCTGCCGGTATGAATTTATTCCTGAAAAAACACCCTTTTTACCCTTTGGGAGACCGAGGTCAGCACTTCGTAAGGGATGGTGTCCATATCGCGGGCAAATTCGGCGACCGGGTGATTGGGACCGAATACCTCCACCCCATCTCCGGGTTTTACGCCCAGTCCGGTCACATCCACCGCACAGGAATCCATGCTGACATTGCCGACAATCATACAGGCACGTCCACCTACCAGCAGCCTTCCCCGCCCGTTGCCCAATCTCCGACTCAGACCGTCTGCATAGCCCACCGGGACGATGGCCACCTCCATATCATGTGTTGCCTTCCCCGCCCGGCTGTATCCTATTGTCTGCCCTTCCGGGATCGCCTTCACCTGAGAGACCACCGAACGGAAGGTGCTGACATTCCTTAGCAATTGCTGCAGCCCGGCTTCCGGACTGACCCCATACAGCCCGATTCCCAGCCTGACCATGTCCAGGTGGGCCTCCGGAAAGCGTGAGACAGCCGCAGAATTGCAGATGTGCCGGGTGAATGGCTGCCCCAGTCCTTGCTCCAGCTCTGTACAAACCTCCAGAAAGCATTGCAGCTGTTCCCGGCTGAAAGCGTCATGCTCCGCCTCTCCGCTGGCGGCGAAATGGGAGAACACCGAGGAAACCTGCAGCTTCTTTTCCGACTTTAGCAACTCCAGTAGTTGCGGGAGCTGGTGTGGCAAAAAGCCCAGGCGGTGCATGCCGGTATCGATTTTCAGGTGCACGGGAAGCACCCCTTTCCCTTCCAGACTTCCGGCCAGGCGCTTAAGCAGCTCCAGGCTGTAGATCTCCGGCTCCAGCCGGTACTTTTGTAACACATCGAAGCTGCTGACTTCCGGATTCATCACCACGATTGGCAGGGTAATCCCGCCGTTGCGAAGCTCCTTGCCTTCATCGGCATAGGCCACCGCCAGGCAATCCACCTGGTGGTATTGCAGCAGGCGGGCAACCTCCAGGCTGCCGCTGCCATAGGAGAAGGCCTTAACCATGCCCATGGTGCGTACGCCCGGCCGCAGCATGGACCGGAACACGTTCAGGTTATGAACCAGCGCGTCCAGGTTGATCTCCAGAATCGTCTGGTGGTCCTTTTGCTGCATCAGCATGCCAATCCGCTCGAAGCCAAAAACCCGGGCGCCCTTGAGCAATATGGCTTCGTCCTTGAAGGATGAAAAGTCAAAGTCCATCAAAAAGCTGTCCGTATCCGGGTAAAAACTTGCAGGGACCGCGGGTGCTGCGTCCTTGGCAGACGGTTGTCTGGGAACCGCCGGGGCAGACGGCTGCCCGGAGGAGGGAACCGTGGCCTGGTCCGTTGCAGACGGCGGCCCGGCAAAAATCTCCCGGCAGGACGAGATTTCGGGTCCGATTCCGATCAGCCGGTCCACCTTTTTGGACTGCAGCAGGTCGGCCACCCGGGCATACAGTTCCGGTGCAGGCATGCCGCTTTGCAGGATGTCAGACAATACCAGGCTGCGCTTCCCACCGGGGGAATGGCTGATTAAAAAATCAAGGGCGATAGACAGGGAGTTCAGGTCGCTGTTGTAGCTGTCGTTGACGATGATGCAGTTGTTCAGTCCCTGCTTCAGCTCCAGACGCATGGCTACCGGCTGGAGGGTTTCCACCCTGGCCGCGATCTCCTCTGGGGAAAGTTTCAATAGCAAAAGCATGCTGATGCAGTGCATTGCATTTTCCACCGAGGCCTCGTCTGTGAAGGGGATACGGACACCAAACCGCTGCTCCCCGTATTGCAGGCTTACCCGGGTGGCACCGGGTTCTTTTTTGGAAGAAAGGATCCGGACCTTGGCTGAGGCGGAGTGGCCCCAGGAGAATACGGAAACTTCATGGGGAACCTCACCAATAACCTCTCCGTGGTCTGCGCAGCAAACCAGGGTTTCCACCTCACTGAAGAGCCGCATTTTTTCGCGTATCTTCTGGCGGCGGCCAGTAAAGCCAGCGTCGTGGGCGGAACCGATGTTCGTGAAGATGCCTGTTGTGGGACGAATGATACTGCGTAGGCGATGCATCTCTCCCGGCTCGGATATACCAGCCTCAAAAATGCCCAACTGGCTGGCCTCATTGGTCTGCCAGACCGAAAGCGGCACCCCGATCTGAGAGTTAAAACTTTTTGGGCTGCGGACGATGGATTGATCGCTGCCCAGGAGTTGGACCAGCCACTCTTTCACGATGGTTTTGCCATTGCTCCCCGTGATCCCGATTACCGGCAATGAAAACCTGCTTCTGTGAGCGGCCGCCAGCTGCTGAAGGGCCATTAGCGGGGATGGTACCCGGATAAACCCGGCATCCGGATAGCTGGATGTCCATGCAGGATCCACCTGCTCCACCACAAACATGCATACCCCTTTCTCCAGCAATTCCGGGATGTAACGGTGTCCGTCATTTTTTGCCGTCTTCAGTGCAAAAAACAGGGTCTGATCCGGCGCGGCCAGCTGCCGGCTGTCGGTAAGCAGGAATCGGATGGCCAGGGTTTGTGGCGGACGGCCAATGGCCTCGCCTCCAAAAATGGACAGCAGGTTGGGAAAGGTGTAGGATCTGCCAGGTGCCATACAGATGTGATTGGAGGCCCTTATACCGGGGACCCGCGAGGCCGGTGTTTTTATTCGAACGGCAGGTCGGGCAGGTCTTTCAATGCATTCTTGTCGGCATCGCTGTCCTCTTCAAGCATGCTGAATTTCAGTGGGTCCGCATTGTATTCATCAAAGACCTTCCGGTTCCTGACAATGTCGATTGCCTGGTAGACCGCTTCCCGAAAACCGTCGGGGGCAGCCATGTCCTTGCCGGCGATGTCATAGGCCGTTCCATGTGCCGGGGAGGTTCTTACGACTGGCAGTCCGGCCGTATAGTTCACCCCGCTTTTAAACGACAGGGTCTTAAACGGAATCAGTCCCTGGTCATGGTACATGGCCAGGATGCCGTCAAATTTATTGAACGTGGAGGAACCAAAAAAACCATCTGCAGGATAGGGCCCAAAGGTCAGGATCCCCGCATCAAATGCCGTCTGAATCGCAGGAATAATGATGTCCTGCTCCTCCTGCCCGATTACCCCCTTGTCTCCGGCATGGGGATTCAGTCCGAGTACAGCCAGCCGTGGCTTGCGGATGCCGAAATCCCTGACCAGCGAATTATGAAAAATCTTCAGCTTATAAAGTATCAGCTCCCTGGTAATGGCCTTTGGCACCTCACTCAGCGGGATATGGCCCGTGATGACCCCAATACGGAAATCGTTGCTTACCATCAGCATCAGGCTGTCCTGAACACCGAACTTATTGGCCAGGTATTCTGTATGCCCGGGAAAGTCAAAGTCCTCACGCTGAATGTTCTGCTTGTTGATCGGGGCGGTCACCAGTGCATCAATGAATCCCTTGCCCAGGTCCGCCGTCGCGGCCTCCAGCGCCAGGAAAGCCATTTCACCGGCCACCGGAGTGGATTGGCCCAGGTCGATCTTGATCTCCTCATCGTAAATGTTCACCAGGTTGGCCTTGCCCTGCACCGCCTGTTCTGCCGAACGCACCAGATTGAAGTGGGTATTGCCCACGTTCAGTGCTTTCTTATGGTATGAGGCCACTTTGGAAGACCCGTATACCACCGGGGTGAACAGCTCAAGGATGCGCGGATCGCTGAGGGTTTTCAGGATGATTTCGTAGCCTACACCGTTTACATCTCCGTGGGTAATCCCGATTTTCAGCGGGGTTTGCGTTTGCTGGTCTATTTCTTGTTCCATGTGGTCTGGATGTTATGATGAACGGTCCTGCTAGCTAGAAAATGAAGCCACGCGCAAAAACCGGGGATTGCGTTCTTTCGCAAAGATAAAAAAAAACGACCGCCCGTCAGGAAAAACGGGGCGGTCGTTTATCAGTTGAATCCATGCCTGAATTAACCAGAGGCCGGGTCCAATAAGAACCAGGTTTAATACGCCGAGTTCTGGTTCAGGTTGGGATTGGTATCCATTTCCCTCTGCGGGATGGGGAACACCAGCCTCGGGTCGTTCCACTGCAGCGTCTGTCCCACATGGGTCGATCCGGAAGGGGCCACGGTGCTGCCGCGGAAGCGGCGCATGTCATGCAGCATATGTCCTTCAAAGGCCAACTCGCGTTTGCGTTCTTCATAGATGCGCTCCAGTGTGAGCTCAGTCCACGGTTGGGCCTCTGCACGTTCCCGGATGGCGTTGACATCGGCCAGTGGCGCGGCGCCGATCGCAGAACCGTTGCGGAAGTTGGCCTCCGCACGGGTAAGAATCATCTCGGCAAGCC
>SLNU01000248.1 GCA_007132865.1 Bacteroidales bacterium
AATTTAAAAACCAATAATTGTCGGATATGCCAGCATTAAATATTCTTGTTGTGGAGGATGAGTTCCTTGTTGCAGCAGACATTGAAGAAAGCCTGATCAGCCTTGGGTACAAGGTGCAGAACACAGTGGCCAGCGGTCCGGCCGCCATTGCCGAGGTGGAGAAGAACCTGCCCGATTTGATCCTGATGGACATTATCCTAAAAGGGGAAATGACAGGCATAGAGGCGGCCACTGTCATAGGGGAAAAGCACAATGTGCCGATCATCTACCTGACCGCCAATGCCGATTTTGCCACCGTGGAAAAGGCAAAGATATCCCTGCCTTACGGGTACATCCTGAAGCCTTTTACCGAGAAGGAACTGCAGACAAACATCGAGATTGCCAGGTTCAAATTTGAGAATGACCTGAAATCACGGATAGAGAGCGACCAGTTTAACAAGTTTTTCCGGCTCAATGAGGAAAAGGAGGAGTTGCTGATGGTCGACTCAGACAAGGGGCTGGAAAAGATTCATCTACCGGATGTATACTATATTGAGCAAAGCGGGGAGAACTGCAAGGCCCATATGCGTGGGGAGAATGTGTTGATCAGAAGCACCCTGGATGAGATCGCATCCCATTTCCCGGCCGATAAGTTTGTTAGGGTCAGCCGCGACCACCTGGTCAACATAGACAAGATTTTCATTGCCAAATTCCCGGAGATCATCATAGCCGACAAAATGTCTGTGATTATCGTAGAGAAGGAGTACAAGGAAGCATTTGAGTCCAAACTGAATAGCTAGGTTAAGCCGCTAACACCCCTGAACGATGGATAACAGATCAATTATTGACACCATTGGATTTGAGGCCTTAGCCGAAATGTTGTTCGAGAAAAACGGACCTGATCCTGACGAATACGAAGAAGTGCTCAGGTTTGTTGATACGATAAAGGCAGACGAAGTGGAAGCATTCCGTCAGGCAATGAAACCCATCCTGACACCGGCAAGCATTATTGGCTTTTGTTATTCAAAACCATTTGGGTACAGCGGAGATTTTTTTATTATTGAGAAAATCTACCAAAAATTCATCAGCACAGATTCAAGGTATAGGAAATGGGATGAATTTGCGCACCGCTTTCCGGCTGTCATTGCGGTTGTGAACCGCAAGAAGCTGGCCATTGAAGTATTAAAGCAATTCAATGAAAAGGCAAGTGTCGAAGGGGAAAAGTCTGTCCTGATTCTTGGCAGCGGACCGGCAACGGAGGTTAATGAATACCTGAGTGATGTGCAGGAAAACCATTTGGTGTTTGACATGATCGATCTGGACCAGCGGGCCATCGACTATGCCAAAAACAAGAACCGGGAGTACTTGCACTGCATGCGTTTTGAGAACAGGAACGTGATCAGGTTTGTGCCTGAAAAACAATATGACCTGATTTGGAGTGCCGGACTCTTTGACTATTTCAAGGACAAGCACTTTGTGTTCCTCCTGAAGAAGTTTTACGAGTATGTGGTTCCCGGTGGGGAAATGATCATTGGGAATTTCAATGTGGAAAATCCCTCCCGCAAGATCATGGAGGTGCTTGGCGACTGGTTCCTTTTCCATCGCTCAAAAGAGGAATTGCTGGGATTTGCTCACCAAGCAAACATCCCCGCAGAAAAGGCCTCCGTATTGGCGGAGCCAATTGGGGTCAATCTTTTTTTGCGTACTGTTAAATAATCAGGCCCGGGAAATGGATTAGTGCTGAAAGTAGGATTTGGACACAATCTTCCAGGCGTTTCCGAATTTGTACAGCAGCAGGTAGTCGGTAAAGATCAGCTGGTTTTCCCTGTGCAGTTCCAGCTTCACCATCGCTGCATTGCCGGTGACATCCACCTCTAAAAATTTTCCACTGACCTTTGGTTGACCCGCACTTGCCGGGTTTGCTTTTCTTTCCTCAAGGCGTTGCAGCCAGTCAGAGATCGGGAATTTGGCCAATTGCCCGTTGCGGTTGATCAGCATTTCGAAATCCGGGTGAAACCCCTGGCGGACGGCGTCCAGGTCGCCCAGGTTCTGTATCCCTTCAATATAGGCCTCGTTGATTACTTTTTTTACTGCTTCCTTATCTGCAGTCTGTCCGTAAGCCTGGCCCATAAAGAGCAAGGCCGCAAAAATAAAAATGCTTAGGGTGTTTTTCATGGTCTTCGGTTTTGTTGTTAAAATTTTGGAACGGCTGGAAATGCTAATTCCAGCATATACTGACTATTTATCAACAAATATGCCTTTGGCGATTACTTTCTGTTATACAGATACATTGCATAGGGAAAAATCCCACTGAGTGGAGGCCGGAGAAAAAAACCGCCCTCTGGCGAACACTGATTGTCCGCAAACGGGCGTTTAAATTAGCGTCGCGCATGTGCGCCGCCAAACGGATGAATAACGTGGGAGCTACTCCCTTTTCGCCCGCTCGCGGGTCCAGGTTGTTTCCCTTCCCAGGAATCGCATGCCGAGCACGAAACCCTTTATCTTGAGGGTATTGTTCCCGTCGAGCCACATATAGCAATCATAGGTCCGGCCGTTTTGCGGGTCATAAATGGTGCCGCCGGCCCATTCCTTTTTTGAGTCGTTGTAGGTAAAGCCCTTCAAAAGCTCGATTCCGATTATTGGCGTGTTGTGCCTGGCCTTGTCCGGGTTTTTGTCGTCCACCTTGGGCCTTCCCTGGTCGTTCAGTGGCTCATCCAACCAGACGAGCCGCCCGTAGTATTTGTTATCCGCCTTTCTGAGGATCTCTACCTGGGATTCCCCCTCGGCTGTCAGCCAATAGCCAACAACCTGGTTGGCCTGTGAGAATGCCAGTACGGACATCCCCATTAATACAGCCACCAATAAGCCTTTCTTTTTCATTGTTTGCAGTTTGATAAATGCTGAATAAAAAACCCGGAAAGCAGGCACCTCCCGGGTTGTAAATATACAAAGTTTAATGTTCAAACGATTGCTTTATTAAACAAACGTTAAAGGTTTTTTGCGTAGGATTCCACTTCCCTGAATACCCTCATGAAGTTGCCTGACCAAATCTTCTCAATGTCTTTTTTGCTGTAGCCGCGTTTTACCAGTTCCAGGGTAATATTCCCCAGCTCGGACACGTCGTAACAATCCTCCAGGGCGCCACCGCCGTCAAAATCGGTGCCGATGCCCACATAGTCAATCCCGACCAGATCCACCACATGGTCGACATGGTCTACCAGATCTGCCACTGTGGCCAAGGGCCTGGGATATTTTTCATTCAGGCTTTCCCATTCCCTTCGTCTTTCCTCCAGCTCTTCATCAGACATTTGCTCGACACTCTCAAAGCGTGCCCTGAGCTCGGCAAAGGCAGAATCCCTGGCCAGGTCCGGTTCCATTTCCTTCACATAGGAGCTGAGTACGCACAACTGAAGCACCCCGCCGTTTGCTGCCAGGGCGCGGATCATGTCGTCATCCAGGTTCCTTGGGTGGTCGCAGATCGCCCTCACATTTGAATGGGAGGCGATCACCGGGGTGCGGGTTTCTTCCAGCACATCATAAAACGCCCGGTCTGAAATATGGGTGACATCCACCATCATACCCAAGCGGTTCAACTCCCTGACCACTTCCCTGCCAAATTCCGAAAGTCCGCCATGCGTTTCACCGTCCCTGTCGGTGGAGGCATCACAGATCTGGTTGTTGCGCGAGTGCGACAGTCCCAGGTAGCGCCCGCCCAAGTCATAGAAGGTTTGTAGCAGGGAGAGGTCCTTGCCTATGGGATAACCGTTCTCCACGCCAATATATATGGCCCTTCTCCCTTCCTCCCGGAGCCGGTAGGCATCATCGGAGGCCAGGGCGAGTCCGGCTACATCCTGGTTCTGTGCCAGGGTGCGGTGAATGATGTCAAATAAATCAAGGGCCCTGTTCCTGGCTGCCTCGTATGATTCGGGATCAAGGGGACCCTGTCCGACATAAACTGCAAAAAACGCCGCGTCCAATCCGCCTTCCTCCATGCGGGGGAAGTCCAGCTTGCCGCCCCGGTTGCGGGGATCGTTGCGCTGACTGATGTCAAAGCCTTCTCGCCCCAGCATCAGCGGGGTGTCCACATGGCTGTCAATGGTGAGTACTTCTGCATGGATGGAGGCAGCTTTTTGCTGTATCCGTTCCTCTGAGGGGGTGCAGGAAAAAAACAAAACAGCGGCTGCAAGGGCCGCGAGCTGTAAGTGGGGGAACCGAAACTTCATGGTATCTGTCAATGAGTTAGAAGGGGTTGAACGATTTCAATCGGTAAAAATACATTTTTTCCGACAGCAGGTTCCGTGCGATCCGGTCCAGAAGTTTTAAAAAATCATAAAAATGCCGGGGTTCAGATTCCCATCCGGAGTCCGGCCCTTGCGCCAAACCAATATTTACTGGTGTAATTCCGGTGGTTGCGTTCATAAAATACCCTTGAAGGTGCAATGTCTGCCGAAGCCTGATGACAGTCCGGGCAATCGCGGTAGAAATGGTTATAAAGCACTGCACCGGCGAAAAGCTGAATTCTGTTCCCGGCATTGACTCCCAGCATCAGCCTGCCCTCGTTCAGCATGTCGGTCTCACGGCCCTTCCAGCTCCAGTCTTTCCTCAATTGCGTGGAGTGTGCTTCGATGTTCATAACCAATGCTTCTGAAAGGGCAATGGCCGTTCCGACCCCATAACCAAAACCGCCGGTCTGACCGGAATCAAACGGGCGGTATCCGACAGAAAAAATATTGTAAAAAGCAGGCACCCCAATACGAAAGGCCGCCCCCACATGCAAGGCATCCGAGCCTGAAATCTCAAATTGACGCAATCCGCCTCTTCTGACGATGCTCAAAAAGCCAATGGGAAGTCCGGTAATGGTGTCGGCAATATTGATGAACCCCAGCTGTATGCCTTCCACCTCCCGGGCAATGTTCAGGAAGCCTGCTGCCTGTATGCCCCGGACGTTCCCTGCCGTATTCATGAAACCTGCCAGCTGGGGTCCATACACATCGCCCCCGGTGAAATTCCCGAATCCGGCGCCCTGGAATCCCATGAAGTTGCCTCCGGTGACGTTGGCAAATCCTGCCCCGGCGAACCCCTGGTGGTTGCCCCCGGTAACGTTGGCAAATCCTGC